>WFMT01000001.1 GCA_015488975.1 Campylobacteraceae bacterium
ATAGAGAGTGCGATAGATCCGGCCCAACCGTTAAAGCCGCCAAAAGGAACAACAAAGATACCATAAACAAAGATACCTATGACTATAGAAGGTGCACTCATCATAACATCACTAAAATTCCTGATGATCATAGCAAACTTTGAATTTGCACCATATTCTCTTAAGTAAATCCCTGCTAACATTCCCAAAGGAACACCGATGGCAGTAGCCATGCCAGCAAGTATAAATTGTCCTATTATTACATTTCTAAGACCATTGTTAACCAAGTCGGCTGTGAAAATATGCCAATTTATACTGTAATACCCTTTTATGGTCAATGTAGCTAAAATCCATAGTAAAAAAGTGATGCCTATGAGTGCGGCTATAGTTGAGAGTATCAAAATTATCTTATTTATTATAAGTCTACTCATATCCTAATCTCTCCTTAAAAAATAAAATTTTGCCAAAGTGATAGTAAAAAAACTAATAATAAACAAAATCAATGCCATATAAAACATAGAAGAGAGTTGCAAATTGCCCGCTTCGCCAAAGTTATTAGCTATCAAAACAGGTATGGATATCGTAGCACTCGTCAAAGAATCAGGAAAGCGAAAAACGCCTCCTATCAAAAAAGCTACCGCCATGGTTTCACCCAAAGCTCTTCCAAGTGAAAGTATAATGGAGCCTATAATTCCTCTTTTTGCATAAGGAAATATGACATCTTTAATAACTTCAAATCTAGTAGCACCCATAGAGTAAGCTGATTCTGTTAAAACAGAAGGTGTAGTTTTCATAGCATCACGACTGAGTGCCGCCATAAAAGGTATGACCATGATACCAAGCACGATACCAGCAGTCAACAAAGAGTTACTTTGTCCTCCAAACCACGACTGAAGTAAAGGTCCAAAATAAAATAAACCCCACATACCATAAATAATACTAGGAATTGCAGCAAGAAGTTCAATAGCCATACCAACTGGCTTTTTTAAAAATTCAGGAGCAATTTCTGTCAAAAAGATAGCAATCCCCATAGCTATGGGTACAGCAAAAAACATAGCTATAAGAGTTGAGTAAACAGTACCAAGTATAGGAATCAAGCCGCCGAAGTTACCTCCGTCACCATCTTCTCCTACTATCCACTTTTGATTTGTTATAAAATGAAAAAATCCAAAATGCCTGATTGCATCTGCACTATAATGATACAAAACTATAAATATAGCAACTAAAATACCAAGAACGAGCCATGCGGAAGTATAAGATAATGATTTGAAAAAACGGTTAAACAACAAAACAACCCTTTGTAAAAAGCTTTATAATTATATCAATTAACAGATTAAATTTATATAATTATAAAGCATTGTGTACCCGAAAAAAATCCGGGTACACAAAATATTATAAACCTCTCTCTTTCCAGTAACTTCTGATTTCATTTTTTGTAGATTCAGGAAGAGGAATATATCCCAACTTCGAGATAATTTTATCACCATTTTTGAAAGACCAGTTGAAAAAGTTGATTACATTTTTATCATTTTTTATTTTATTGGCAGGAATAAGTACAAATGTAGCAGCTATGATAGGATAAGAAGTTTTACCTTTAGGATATCCTATAAGCGCATAAAAATCTGTTTTTTTACTCCAAGAAGCATATTTTGCACCTGCTTGAAATGACTTTATAGTAGGAGCTACCCAATAACCCTCACGGTTTTCCACAGTTGCAGCAGGAAGGCCTGATTCAAGCTTGTAGGCATATTCGATGTAGCCTATAGAGTATTGATTTTGTTTAATGTTAGTTGTAACACCTTGGTTGCCTTTACCACCTATAACATTTGCTTTCCAGTTAAATGTTTTTTTTGCAGAAAAATCAGCTGAATCAATTTTACTCAAATAATATGTAAAATTAAATGTTGTACCAGAACCATCAGACCTTACGCAGACATTGATAGCTTTATGAGGCAAACTCAACCCTTGGTTATTTTTAGTTATAAGAGAATTATCCCAGTATTTTATGCTTCCGTTAAAAATACCTGCTATCGCTTTTTCACTTAGTTTTAACTGGTTGTCTTTGATGCCTGGTATGTTGTAAGCTAAATCAATGCTACCTATAAGTGTAGGGAACATATAAAGTTTATGTTTTTTTAATACTTTTGGTGTCAAAGGCTTGTCTGTTCCGCCAAAATTGACCAATCTCTTTTTAACAGCTCTGATGCCTGCGCCACTGCCAGTAGCTGTATAAGTTACTTGATTACTAGTTTTATTGTAGTAGGCCGAAGACCAATGTTTGTAAGCCGGTGCAGCAAAAGATGAGCCTGTGCCTGTAATCTGTGATGCAAACATTGTACCTGCTAAAGCAGTACTTGCAACCACGATACTAACGAATTTGTTCATTTGAAACTCCTATTAAAAATTTTTGTAATGAAATTATAGACAAACTTGATTACAAAACGGTTACAAAAAAAGTATTATTATTTATATAGATTATTTTCTTCATTTGTATTAGTATTTGTATATTTTTTATATACTCCGAGTATTTTTATCTTTTGAGCAAAAAAGGATAACTCTTCAAGTGCCAACCTCATCGATTTTTGCTCCGTATGCCCATAAATATCAATATGAAAATGGCTCACCGGCAATCCACCATCTAAAGAATAACTCTCAAGTTTTTTTAAATTTACGCCATTTGTTGCAAATCCACCAAGAGCTTTGTATAAAGCTGCCGGAATATCTCTAACTTGAAATAAAACAGATGTTATATAGGTTTTATTTGCATCAAATGCAGGAATTATTTTCTCTTTTGAAAGTACAAAAAATCTTGTAATATTTCCTGGAATATCTTCAAAATTATCTTTAAGAATTTTAAGTCCGTAAATATCTGATGCTAAAGAAGAAGCAATCGCCCCATATTTTTTATCATTTTTTTGTTTGATTTCTTTTGCGCTACCTGCGGTATCGAGCTTGGCAACAGCTTTTAGCTTGAATTTGTTTATATGATTTTGGCATTGTGCCAAAGCCTGAGGATGCGACAATACAAATTCTAAATCATCAATCGTGCCATTTGAAAGCCCCAATAAACAATGTCTAACAGGCTCAAAATGCTCTCCTATTACATAAAGTGACATTTTAGGAATAAGCCTGTATATCTCTTCTACTCTTCCGGCAGTAGAGTTTTCAAGCGGTATCATAGCAATCTTTGCCTTGTCTTTTTCTACCATCATCATAGCATCTAAAAAGCTTTCGCAAGCAATCGCTCTCATATTTGGAAACGCATTTTTACAGGCAAGATGTGAGTAAGCCCCTTGATAACCCTGATAAGCAATAGTATTTTTCAAATTTAATCCTTGGTTATGATTAACTGACTTACGCACTTTTTTCTCAAAAAAACCCTACTTTTCTCAAGCTTCAAAGGGTTATAGGAACTTTAGCCCCTTGCCACTATAACGAGCTTTGCTCATTATAATGCGTAAAGTCAGTGATTAAGAGATTATATCATATTTGTAGAGACTTAAATACAATAAAAAATATAATTCATTAGCTCTTTAAGCTAATCTTTGCAATAACCTCTTAAATATATCCCAAGGTAATATGAAGTAGAACTATAAGCACATACTGTAAATTTATTTTTTATTTAAAACTTTCGATTTAGATAAAGCTTGCTTGACTTCTGATGTGGATATATCTCCACTAAGTCTCAACTCCACCTTTCCGTCTTCACCGTTAACTTGCATATTAGTTATTTTTTGTTTTGTTTCTTGACTCATGCACTCACATTGCCCTTGTTGACAATTTTCTACCATTAAAATAATTTTTTCTTTTTTTATTTCAGTATTAAAATGTATATTAACTCCATCTTTTAATTCTGTAATTTGTTGCTTCACTTTCAACTCCTTGAAATAGTATTCAGAGACACCTTTTATAAAGGGTGCTAATTATATCATAAATCAATTTACAAATCAAGATATATTGATATAACTAAATTCTTATTTCATTATGTTTGCTCTTTAAGCTATTGTTTTAATACTTTTTTGGTAACTTGTATTTTATGAATGAAGAAAGCACCGATAAAATGAAAATCTTGGCACTTTTGCAATTTTTTGCAGTTAAATATAAGGGATATCACTTGGTACTTTAAATCTGAAAACAATATACTTTAAATCTGAAAACAAACTTCATTCAACTTCGTTGAAAACAAACTTCATTCAACTTCGTTGAAAAAACTGTAAATCTACCTCGTTTCACTCGCTACGATTTACTTTATGGTACCCAGTTCGATGTCGTGTTCGCCACTAAAATCCTTGATTTTAGGGCTTACACATGACATCTCACAGTATAAAGCTAAAAACGACAAGCAGTTGTCGTTTTTTTACGCTTTATACTCCCGCTTCTTCTTTTCTTTG
>WFMT01000002.1 GCA_015488975.1 Campylobacteraceae bacterium
ATGGTGTTGTGGCAAAAGTTTTTGCAAAGAAAGGCGCTATGAGCATGCCTGGAAAACCATTGCTTGATATTAGCTCAAAAAGTGGATTTTACCTTCTTATAAGAACACCTCAGGATATTGCTATAAAAGGGGTGAAATTTAATGGAAAAGTTTACGATGCAATCTCTTTGGGAACTACATATCACGGCTTGAGCGAGTATAAAGTTTATGTAAAAAATCGCAATTTAATAACAGGTGACAGGATAGAAGTAAATGTTGTCGTTTTTAAAAACAGAGGTATTTTACTTCCGTTTGATGCACTTTTAAACAGAAATGGTGCGAGCTATGTTCTTGTAGCCGATGGCACTCATGCAACACCTTTAAAAGTCAATATAATCCAAACTGCACAAGAGGGCGTTGTAGTCTCAGGAGCAATAATAGGGAAAAAAATCGTTATCGGGAAACCAGATATTTTACTTCGATTAGTAAGTGGTTATGAATTAAAGATAAAGGAGTAAGGCATGTTTGATTTTTTTTATAAACGCCACTATACGCTTTATGCCATCATAGCAATATTTTTTATGATGGGCGTATATGGCCTTATCTCTTTGCCAAAAAATCTCTTTCCGGATTCCAACCCTCCTGAGGTTGTTGTTATAACAAGCGTTCCGGGCGCTACTGCTCAGGTTGCTGCAAATACAGTTGCAAAACCAATAGAACAAGAGGTGGCACGCCTTGGACTTGTTACGGATGTTAGTAGTGTAAGTGTGCCAAATTATTCTATAGTTAAAATAGATTTTGGATATAAAAAAAGCTTAAACGCAGCAGCTGTTGATGTAGCAAATGCTCTTAGTATTGTAAAGGCAAAGCTTCCTGCTAACGCAAATCCGGCAGTATACACTGTTGGTGCATTTACTCTGCCAGTAGATGTTATAGCAATGAGTCCAAAAAATAATAAAATAACTCTTCCTGATATTCGAAAGATTGCCCAGAGTTTTATAAAACCACACCTTCTTAGTAATCCTGAGATTGGAAATGTGGAGGTGTTTGGTGGCTATCAAAGTGCTATAAATATCGCAGTAAATCCCTTTAAAGCAAAAAAATATGGTATAAATTTTGAGACGATTGTTAAAACAATACGAAGTTTAAATCATGACATGCCTATAGGTTTTATGAAGGGGAAAAATGATTTTTATACTGTCTCGTTTTATGGCGAAAAAGACAATATTCAAAAATTAAAACAGCTACAGGTTATGCCAAATGTACGATTGGCAGATATAGCAAAAGTAAGCTGGGGTTACAAAAAACGCACAAGTGGCTATATTGGCAATGGAAAGGAAGCCATCGCACTTTCTATTCAAAGAGCTCCAAATGGAAGTGTTTTAGATGTTAGCAATGCTGCACGAAAAGAGATGAAAAACCTTCAAAAAGAGTATCCAAATATCAATTTTGAAATCAGTGATACACAAAGAACTTTGGTGGTACAATCAAATACAAATATGTTACAAGCACTCAGAGATGCGATTTTTTATACTTTGCTTGTAATTATGCTTTTTTTGGGAAATTTTCGTGCAATTTTGGCTGCGGCTGTTTCTATTCCAATGGTTTTTTTCGCCTCGATTGCAATTATCTGGCTAACAGGCGGAGAACTTAATATCGTTGTTTATACGGCAATTATACTTTCTTTGGGAATGCTAACTGATGATGCTGTTGTTGTATTGGAAAATATAGAACGACATATCAATGAGGGCAAGGAGGATTTGCAAACTGCTATTCGAAATGGTACAAAAGAGGTGGTAAAGCCTGTTTTTGCAGGAACACTTTCAACCATTGCCATTTTGTTTCCTTTAATGTTTATAGGCGGCTTTCCGCAGAAAATTTTTGAGCCACTAATTCAAACTTTAATTGTAGCACTGATTGTAAGTTATTTTTTATCAATGACATTTATACCAATTCTCTCAGAAAAGCTCTATAAAAATGGAACACAACGAACGAAGCTTGAACTTTGGATTGGTAAATTATATCCAAAAACAATTGGTAGATTTATAGCACCTTTTATTGCTATTTTGCATTTTACAAATGGGAAGAGGCTTAAGATTTTACGCCGCATGATTTTTATAGGTGGCGGTGTCTTTTTAATGGTTATCTCTTTGAAAAATATTATTCCTACAATTGGGCGCGATGCAATGCCACCTATGGATACTGGGATTATAAAAGCACAGGTAGCTTTTAGTGCTAATGATACGGTTGAGAGTGCAGAGAAAAGGATAGAGCCAGTGTTGGAGTGGCTGAAAAAGCAGCCTTGGTTTGTTATGAGTTCTGTTGCTTTTGGAACGGAGCCTGGCGTACTTAGCTTAGGAAGTGGTAATTTGCCCACAGAAGCCTCTATCACTATAAATGCTGTAAATCGTTTTAAACGAAAAAAGACAATTTGGCAGCTTGAAGATATAATACGAAATAAAATTGCAAAACTTCCAGGCGTAAAACGCGATGATGTTTATGATTTTGGCGCAACACCTGTTTCAACCATTAAGGCAGCTTTGGATTTAAGGCTTAAATCACCGACTATTCAAGGGCTTGCAGCATATTCTCATAAAGTTGAAAATGATATTAGATCTATTAAAGGACTTACCTCCATCTCAACAAGTTGGGACAAAGATTTTACAGAGATAGAAATCAAGATCAATGAAAATAAAGCTCTAAGTTATGGTATAACGCCTTATCAGATTGCTATGCAGTTACCGATTAAAGGTGAAGAGGTGAGTCTGAACTCCAATCTAAGCTCTATGGACTCCCAATTTGTAAGACTCTATCTTAAAGGAAAATTTTCAAGTAATATGCAAACACTGAAACTTTTACCGATAAGTACGAAATATGGAGAAATCCCACTTTCTGAGTTGGCTACAATCTCAAAACATTTGACCTACTCAAAGATTGAAAGAGATCAGATGCAATATTCTTTAGATGTAAATGGATACAGGGCTAAAAGAGCTATCACATCACTCACAAATGATGCAAACAAGATTATTAAAGAGAAAAAGCTTAATAATGTAAAAATAGTTCAAGCAGGTAGTATCGTTTCCATAAATGACAGTTTTCACAGGATGATTAAAGCGTTGGGACTTGGGCTTATCTTGCTTATCGCAACACTTATGGCTATCTATAGATCTTTAAAATTGGCAGTTTTGATGATACTTGTTATGCCTTTGGCGATGACAGGTGCTGCTTGGAGTATGCTCTTTTTTGACAAACCTATGTGTCTGCCGAGTATGCTTGGATTGCTTTTGCTTTTTGGAATTGTGATAAAAAATGCTGTCTTATTTATAGACTTTTACCAAGAATACCAAGAAAAAGGCGACTCACCGTTTGAGAGTGCATTAGAAGCGATGCGAGTTCGTTATCGTCCTATTATGATGACTACTTTTGGAACTATTGCAGGAATGCTTCCAATCGCTTTAGAAGAGGCGATCGGGCTTGAGCGACTCAGTCCTTTAGCAGATGTAACTATTGGAGGATTATTGACATTTACCGTACTCATTTATGTACCGATGTTTGCATATATATTTGATAAAAACAATAAAACAATATTAAATAAAAAGGAAGAAAAAGATGGATAACATGGTAAGAAATACTATGATGAAAGATGTGCCACCAATGAAAGTGGATGTGGATAAACTTATAGAGTTGTTAAATGAAGATAAAGCGATACTACTTGATATCAGATATCCTTTCGAGACAAAAGTTTGGGGAGTTAAGTTTGCAGTCCAGATACCTTACAATGAACTTCCGGACAGGTTTGAAGAGTTGCCAAAAGATAAGACAATAGTTTGTGCCTGTCCTGTGGAATATAGAGCAAGCATGGCAAAAGAGTATTTAAGATATAAGGGTTATGATTCTAAAACATTAAACGGTGGGCTTTTGAAGCTTATGGATAGGTTAAAAGGTGGAAAAGCAAAAGATATAAAAATCTAATTTAGGAAAAAATATGCAAAGAGATACTTTGGACTTTGGAGACTATTTAAGAAGTTTTGATTATCAAGAGAGAAAAGATATGAAAATCGGTCTTGAGGAATTTTTAAATTTATATGAAAAAGATAAAATACAAGTTATTGATATCAGGTTTAAAGAAGAATATGAAGCTTGGCATATAGGCTTTGGCGAACATATCGCATTAAATGAACTGCCTGATCGTTTGGATGAACTTGATGATAGTAAAACTATCGTTACACTCTGTCCTCACTATGACAGATCAGAAATCGCTAGGTTGTATCTTAAGTTAAATGGATTTAAAACGAGGTATCTTACTGACGGACTTCTTAAAGTAGTTGATTATCTGCGAGGAGACAAAGCAAGAGATTATATGGATAAAGTTAAAAGTATAAAGAGATAAAATGAGTCCTGAAATTTTGCATTATGTTATATATTTTTTTATTACATTTGCTCTTTCAACGCTGTTTGCTATGGGAGGAGTCGGCTCAGCGATAGTGCTTGTTCCGATTTTTAGCCTAATGGGGCAACCACTAAATTTAGCTAAGTCAATCGGTTTGTTTATCAATTCCGCTTCTACTATTACAGCTTCAATTATGAATTTTTTACGAAAGGTTTTAGATATCAAATTTGCATTGCCTTTAATCATTGCAATTTTGATATCAACTCCTCTTGGTGCATGGAGCAGTAAATTTGTACCGGTTATTGTGGTCAAATGGGTTTTGATATCATTTTTGATAACTGCTGCTTTACTTCTTCTTTATACTAAAAGAAAAACTGAAGTTGTTTACGATAAGAGTTGGATTCTTTTTGTTATAGGTTTTGTAGTCGGAATAATTTCGGGAATGATTGGAGTTGGAGGCGGTACTCTTATCATGCCTTTATTGATTTTGTTGGGATTTGATGCAAAAAAAGCAGCTTATGCCGTTAGCTTTATCATACCTTTTTCTTCTCTTGGAGCATTTTTTACATATTTAAGCTTTGTGAAGATGGATTGGATATTGTTGGGTGTTGTGAGTGTTGCTGCTATCTTGGGAGGATACTTCGGAGACCGCATCATGCATTACAGACTTTCACCAACACAGGTAAAAAAACTGATAGGGGTATTGTTGCTGCTATTGTCATTTAAAATGATATGGCAAATTACAGGAGGCTTTAATCTTTAATTGTGATATAATTATGTATCTAAAGCAAAGGAGATATTATGAAAAAATATGAAAGTTACAAATGTAGTATTTGTGGTAATGTGGTAGAAGTTCAAGAAGTTGGCGGCGGAGAGCTTGTTTGTTGCGGTAAGCCTATGGATAAGGTGAGCGTTGATTTGACAATGGTCAATCTTTTAAAGGCATTTGCAGGTGAATCTCAAGCTAGAAACAAATATGAATATTATGCAAAAGTAGCTGTAAAAGAGGGCTATAGAGATATAGCGGCACATTTTCAAAGAGCTGCAAATAATGAAAAAGAGCATGCTAAGTTAGAGCTTGCTTTACATAATCGCATGAAAAATAAAAGTGATGAGTCATGGGGTGATACTATAGCAAATCTTAAAGATGCCATCGCAGGAGAGAGTTATGAAAATCTTACAATGTATCCTGAATTTGCACAAATTGCCAAAGAAGAGGGCAATAATGAAGCAGCGAGACTTTTTAAAAATATAGGTCAAGTTGAAGTTGAACATGAAAAAATGTATAAAGAGCTTTTAGATAGACTAAGCGAGGGGCATGAGTTTGCAAGTGAAGATGAGGAAGTATGGATATGTGAAGTTTGTGGACATGTTCACTATGGTAAAAAAGCTCCTGGAAAATGCCCGGTATGTGGTCATCCAAGAGAGTATTTCTCAAGAAAAGTCGAAAGCAAATAAGTCAAAATGGCGGAACATCACCATCATGAAATAAGTGGTAAAAACCTTTTTATAACGATAATACTAAATATCTTTATAACACTCTCACAGATAATAGGAGGTGTTTACTCAGGTTCACTTGCTCTTCTTAGTGATGCTTCGCACAATTTCAGCGATGTCTTAGCTCTGATTATTGCTTATGTTGCAAATAAGTTGGCAAAAAGACCAAGAACAAAAAGTGAGACTTTCGGCTACAAAAGAGCTGAGATTTTAGCAGCTCTTTTTAATGCTTCAGTGCTTATTGGCATAGCGATACTTCTTATCATAGAAGCGGTTAAAAAGTTTATATATCCAGAAGCTGTAAACTCACTATGGGTTATAGGACTCGGGCTTCTTAGTATCTTGTTAAATGCAGTAAGTGTTTTGCTCATAAAAGATGATTCACACGATAATATGAATATGAAAGCAGCATATATTCATCTGCTCAGCGATGTTTTAACTTCAGTTGCGGTAGTTGCAGGTGGAGTTTTAATGTATTTTTATAAAATTGTCTGGGTTGATCCTTTTGTATCGCTAATCATAGCATTTTATCTTATATGGGCAAGCTTCGGGCTTATTAAAGATAGTGGCGGAGTTTTGATGCAATTTGCACCAAACAGTGTGGACATAGATAAGCTATCAAGTCAAATTACTGATAATTTGGAAATTGATAATATCCATCATATCCATCTTTGGAGGCTTAATGATCATGATATCCATCTTGAGGCACATTTGGATTTTCATAAAAATGTAACTTTGGAAGAGTCAAACAAGTTGATAGATAAATTAGAGTCACAACTTCGCAAAAACTTTGATATAAATCACACAACCTTTCAATGTGAATACAATAGACATGACAGTAAAACGATAATATAAAATTATATCAATATATCTTGATATAATAATTCTTTTATGCTATACTTGTCAAAAAATTTTTAAAGAATTTGGAGAATTTTATGATAACTGCTGTCTTGCTCTTTCTTATTACACTTGTTTTTATTATCTGGCAACCTCGTGGTTTACAGATAGGAACGACTGCTGTTACAGGAGCTGTTATCGCCCTTATTTTAGGTGTTGTTAGCTTTCATGATGTTTGGATAGTAACTGGTATCGTTTGGGATGCAACTTTAGCTTTCATAGGGATAATACTTCTTTCGATGGTTCTTGATGAGATAGGATTTTTTGAGTGGTGTGCTATAAAAATGGCAAAACTAAGTAGGGGCAACGGACAACTTATGTTCGTTTATTCTTTGCTTTTAGGAAGTTTTGTCGCAGCTTTGTTTGCCAATGACGGGGCAGCGCTGATACTGACTCCAATACTTTTGGCAAAAATGAAGTTATTAAAACTAAACACAAAAACTATACTCTCTTTTGTGTTAGCCGGCGGATTTATAAGTGATAGTGCCTCTCTTCCTTTTGTTTTTTCAAATCTTACAAATATTGTCACGGCAGATTATTTCCATATTGGATTTTTGGAGTATTTTATCAACATGATTGTTCCTTATATTGTCAGTACAGTTGTTTCCATATTTGTTTTGTGGCTGCTTTTAAGAAGAGATATTCCAAAAAAAGTGGATTTATCACTTTTAAAAGATGAAAATAGTGTCTTAAAAAATAAAATGCTTTTTAAATTTAGCTGGATATTTTTGGCGATTTTATTTGTCGGATATGTGATTGGAGATAGTTATCATATTCCAATCAGTATATTTGCACTGGGCGGCGCTCTTATCTTTTTAGCTATCGCATCATCTATGAAAGTAGTAAAACCATGGCTTATTATCAGAACTGCTCCTTGGCAAATAGTTTGGTTTAGTATTGGACTTTATGTTGTAGTTTATGGTCTTAAAAATGCCGGATTGACTGATTATTTGGGTATAATTATAAAAGATTTAGTAGCGCACGGTGAAAATGTTGCGATAGTGGGAGTTGGTTTTATATCTGCTTTTTTAAGCGCTCTTATGAATAATTTGCCGACAATCATGGTGATGGATATAGCAACAGGCGATGTTGGTCATCAAGCTTTGGCTTATGCCAATATAATAGGTGCGAACTTAGGTCCTAAGATGACACCTTTTGGCTCTCTTGCAACTCTTTTATGGCTTCATGTGCTAAGTCAAAAAGGCGTAAAGATAAGCTTTTGGCAATATACGAAATTTGGTCTTATCGTGACTCCGCCGGTACTTTTGGTTGTGTTATTGTCATTGATTATATAAGGAAATAAGTGGAGATAGTTGATTTTTCTATTTTAACTCTTTTATTACTGTTTTTAGCAGGATTTGGCGCCGGTTTTGTCGACTCGATTGCCGGAGGTGGGGGTATCATAACTCTACCGGTACTTTTAGCTGTGGGAATTCCTCCTCATTTTGCACTTGCTACAAATAAACTTCAAAGCTCGTTTGGAAGTTTTACTGCAACAGTGAATTATACAAAAAGAGGCTTACTTAAGCCAAAGACAGTATTTGAAGGAGTTTTTTTTACTTTTATAGGAGCTGTCATTGGAGCTATATCGGTCCAATACACTTCTTCAAAATTTTTAATAAATTTTATAATTATTATGCTAATTTTCCTTTTTTTCTTTACATTTTTCAATAAAAATTTAGGTTTTAAAGAAAAAATCAGCAAAATGAAGCCAACTGTTTTTTATATTATTTTTGGTTTGGTTATAGGATTTTATGATGGTTTCTTTGGTCCTGGAACCGGCTCTTTTTGGACTATAGCATTGATACTGCTTTTAGGTCTTCATTTAAAAACAGCGACGGCACAAACAAAAATATTTAATTTTACAAGCAATATAGCCTCTCTTTTGATTTTTGCACTTTCAGGATTGGTTTTATTGAAAATCGGTATAATTATGGGAGTAGGACAAGTCGCAGGGGCTTATAGCGGATCAACGCTTGTGGTAAAAAAAGAGGTAACATTTGTAAGATATGTATTTTTGATAGTTGTCGCAGCAACTATATTGAAACTCATATATGATAAATGGTAAAAAGGAAGTTTTTATGGAGTATAGATATATTGGAAAAACAGGACTTAGGGTATCTCCTATTTGTTTAGGGACTATGACATTTGGCTCATCAGCGAATAAAAAAGAAGCTTTTAAAATAATGGACAAAGCTTATGAAAACGGGATAAATTTTTTTGATACAGCTGAACTTTACCCGGTACCGCCCAGAGCTTCTTGGTCTGGAGAAACTGAAAAGATAGTAGGCGAATGGTTAAAAACAAAACAAAGAGATTCTATAATTATAGCTTCAAAAGTTGCCGGAGCCGCAAACGGATGGTTTATTCCACCTATAAGACATGGTTTGACTGCGATAGATAGATTTCACATAAAAAAAGCTATTGAGGGGAGTTTAAAAAGACTTCAAACTGAGTATATAGATCTTTATCAAGTTCATTGGCCTGATCAAATAGTACCTATAGATGAAGCTTTGGAAGTTTTTAATGAGCTTGTAAAAGAGGGAAAGATAAGATATATCGGAACTTCAAACGATACGGCTTATGGGCTTACAAAGGCAAATGAAGTAGCTAATTGCAAAGGTTACAAAAGATTTGAATCCATACAAAATAACTTTTCTTTGCTAAATAGAAGATTTTTGGACTCTATCGCTGAGGTATGCAAGAAAGAGCATATTTCTCTTTTACCATATTCACCGATGGCAGGAGGCGTGCTGAGTGGAAAGTATAATAGTGAATATATTGATTCTGAGTGTAG
>WFMT01000003.1 GCA_015488975.1 Campylobacteraceae bacterium
ATATTTGGAAATTTCGCATATATAAATCCGTTTTTCTTTGTTGTTTTTGTCAAATAGTACATAATTGCCAAAAATGGCACTGAATACATCATTAGTTCTAGCATCTTGTAATTCCTTGTTGATTTTCGAGTTGATTTTCAATTTCTTTAAAAAGTACACTCATTATTTTGACCACTTGAAGTGGCATACTAATTACTGCCGTATTGCCTGTAACATCTAATATTTGTAAATTAGATGTAAGTGAATCTATTAGCTCATCTTGAATCTTGTCTTTTGCAAAATCTTTTACTGTTTCTTGTTTTTTTTCTTGCTCCTCGGAGTGAGCGTTTTGCTCATCTCCAAGTTGTATATATATTTTTTTATTTTTCATCTTTAAGCCCTCTCTCTACCAGCATCCCTGCTTTGAGTTTTGGTTTGTGCTTGATCTGCAAGTTTTAGATCATCTTGAGTTACTACATTAGCTTTTTCAACCTGATGAAGCTGTGTAGCTATTTGTTGGATATGCTCTGCAAATTTGTGAAGCTGTTGAGAGTCAAGATTACCCTCTTTATTTAGTAGTTTCTCAAAACTTTTTTCGCTTGATATTTGTGCGACACGCTCTTTTAGCTCTTCTTTTGGATTAATTGTTATCTCTTTTTGAATACCTTTATTTAGTGCCTCAAGCTCTGCAACAGGCTTATCCAGGTTTTTAAACAACACCTCTTTTGCAAAAGCGTCTTTAAATTTATATTCTCCTGGTTGATTTTCTTTTAAAATACCTACTTTTTCAAGTTCTTTAGCGTTTCGCAAGCTTGCATCTACATATTTTTGAGTAATCCCTTTGTTGGCTCCATTCTGAACTGCATTTTCTTGCCATTTTTCAAGATTTTTTTGTGAAACACCACCAAATCTAACTGCTGAGATATTCATGAAGTCACGGTTTTGCGCTTGTTGTTCTCTATTGATTTTTTGAAGTTTTGACCATGTTTGAACAATTTCATCCTTTGTTATTTGAGCTTTGAAATTAGTTGTTGCATTTCTCTCAAAAACTATCTCTTTTTTTGGTTGTTGCTTTGGTCCTTGAAATACTTTATCGATTTTTTGAATCTCAGCAGCCCTTTCTTGGAGTGGTTCTTTTGAAAAAATATGAGTGTCTTCAAGCTCTTTCTGGGCTTGTGTATCAAGCTTGAGGTACTCTTTATTTTCAATCAGAATATCTATTGCTTCTACTTTATCCATATTTTTGGTAAGTATTTTGAAGTCTTCCAAGGTCTCATTTTTACCCGCTTCTTTTTTTTCAAACACCTCCAGCTTGTTTTTTAATTCTGTAATTGTAGATTGCATATCTGCAACTTGTGAAGATTTCGTAAAATAATCTTGTTGATGTTGATTTTCTAGTACAGTTTGAAATAAAGCTGTTTTTGCTTCTATCGGATTTAGTCCTGCTCTTGTAGCTTTTTGCATGAACTCGTTTTGTAGGATTTTATCAGAGATTTTGGTTTCATCTAGCTTTTTTATACCATTATTTTTAACAAACTCTTGGGATAAATTTTTAAGCTTTTTATCGACATTTTTTGATAGATCTAAACTTGCAACTGGTGGCGCTTTATTAAACTCTTTAAGTTGGTATTCTTCAAGATACTTATCTAGTTTTTGATTCGCGACTCTATCCCTAACCCTGTCAAAATAGTGATCTATTTTATGAACTAAATTTTGAAAAATAGCATTTGTTTTATTCGCTGCATTTACAAGTAATCCACGGAGTCCACGCGGTCGATTAATAGCTTCAGTAAAGTTCTCTTTCATGTTAGCTGGTACTAAATCTGAACGAGCAAAACGACTAAGAGTTTTTTTATCATTTTTTGCAATAGCAAGCTCTAGCTGTTGACTCATCATCTTACTCATTTTCTCGGTGAAATCTATATTCTCAGAAAAATTAGCACCATTAACAATGCGTGTTGGATGATCCTTAATTTGTTTGATTGTATCAATATTTAAATCAAGTTGCACCTTTTGATCCATGAACTTACTTTGCTTTATTTGATTATTTTTAATCCAAAGTGTCACCGGTTCATCATTCATCAATATCGTATATTTTTTCGCTATAAAATCCATCTTTTACACCTTTTTAAGTTCTTCAATTACAGGTTTAACTGTAATTAAAAAGTTGTTAGCAGCCTCTATCACTGCACCTTGTTCGTTTTTATTTTCAAATCTTAAAAGTGAAGATAGTAAAACATTAGCTTTACGATTTAAGTCAATCACATAATGTTTATCAATCCAGCTCACCCTTGAGTAATCAAGCTTATCAGCTGCATCTTGCAACTTTTGAGACAACTCTGTTACATCATTCATAGTTCTTTCTCCTTATTATTATTTACGCTTTCACGATATCCGCGCTCTGCTAATTTTACATCTTCAATTGTTACTGCTTGAGATGTTTTAATATCTCTTCTTGCATCTCCAGCGATAACATCATCAACTCTTTCAATGTTGGCTCCGCGTTCTCTTCGCTCGGCTCTGGTAGCAGTGTTTGCAACATCTCTAAGATGAGTTCGTTTTGCTTCTGCAAACTCATTTGAGACTCGACTAGAGATTTCAATAAATCTATCTCTGTGACTGGTTTTTCCGACTCTTCTGTTTTCAAAATGTTCCTCCAAAATTAGTTTATTTTCATTTCTATTGAAACTACTATATAATTTTTCAGTATCTAATCTCGTTTTTTCAAGATTAAGTACAACTACCTCATGCATGGTTTTTAACTCTTTTTTATCCTGTTGCTCCTTTGTTTTGATTTTTTGATAAGCTTGATGAATTGGAATATCAATCTTTGCTGCGATTTTAGTCGCCATATTTAGTAAGGTGCGATGATACTTGTTATTTATATTGTGTTTTACCTGATCAAGTAAAACAGCAAACTCTCTTTCATTTGGAATTATTACATTTTGTTTTAATTCACTTTTTCTGTTTAGCTTTTTTAAAAGAGAATTAATATCAGTATGTTTTGACATCAACTCAATATTTTTAGATCTTACTTTATCTCTATCAACATCTTTCTTTGTTTTTCGCGTCTTAAAAAAAGCTCTTAGATTCAATTGTGATTCTGATAAATTAGGAAATTTCTTTTTTAGTTTTATCACTTCATTTTTAATTTGGTGACTGCGATTTGAAAATGCCTGTATTAAATCATCATCAATCTCTCTTAACTCAAAAAAGCTTTCTTTCTGATTTGTCTCTCTTAATTCAAGTCCATTTTTAAGAAGCTCTTCCTTTAGGGATTGTCTATAAAACTGACCTAAATTTTTAACTATTTTTGAACCTTTTTTTAGAAGATTAGATGCATCAATTGCTCTGTATTTACCGTCTATCTTTGAAAAATTCATAATTACTGAATGTGTATGAAGCTGTGGCTCAAGATTTCTATTAATATCGTGTTGAAATTTTGCTGCAATAAAATTTTCAGTTTTTTTTGAAACTCTTCTTTTATTTTTCTGCACTCGTGCTTTAATATGCTCTTGCTCAATGTGTGATAGTGCAGCATTAACTGCATAATCATGTGCTTTTGTTAATCTCGTAAGCAAATTATTATCGCCTTTTTCATTTGCTAATTCATAAGCCAAAGATATTGACTTAGGTGGAGAAAATGTAAAATCAAATGCTGGTACAACCCCTTTCTTACTAGCTTTTGAATGGATGAGTTGCTCTCGTGTTTTTGGATTTACACCTCTCAAAAGTTGATTAAAGCTCTCATGAGTGAGGTCACTAAGACCCAACTCATTTTTTAGCTTTCCTACATACTCGCCCACAGTTTTAGTGTAATAGTTAGAATAATAGGTGCTAGCTTGCCCCATTGAGAGTTTTTTAACACTTAACATCACTATTCTTGAGCATTAGTTTTACAATTCTATTTATATAAAAATCTCTGTACAAATA
>WFMT01000004.1 GCA_015488975.1 Campylobacteraceae bacterium
AGTTATAGATATATTTGACGCAAGTGGGATTAAAAAACCTGATATCTCTATACTTGATGAAGAGTTTTTGCTTGAAGTCAAAGGGATGAAACATAAAAATATCGCCTTAGAAGTGCTTAAAAAATTACTGAATGATGAGATAAAAACAAGACAAAAAATAAATCTAGTTCAGAGTAAATCGCTCATGGAGATGTTGGAAAACTCCATCAAAAAATATCACAACAAGATAATTACCGCGGCTGAGGTTATAGAAGAGCTTATAAAACTCAGCAAAGATATACACAAAATGGATGAAGAACCCAAAGAGATGGGTTTAAGTGATTTTGAGTATGCTTTTTACAGTGCTATCGCATCAAACGATAGTGCCAAAGAAGTGATGCAAAAAGAAAAACTTCGTGAACTTGCGGTTGTGCTAACTGAGAGAGTAAGAGCAAATACCAGTATTGATTGGACTATAAAAGAGAGTGTAAGGTCTAAGTTAAAGGTTATTGTAAAACGAACCTTACGACAGTTTGGTTATCCGCCAGATATGCAAAAACTAGCTACTGAAACTGTAATGAAACAAGCTGAGATGATAGCTGAAGAGTTGACAAATAAAAAGTAATTTTACTGTACCCAAAAATAACCAAAAATAGCTATTTTTTGAAAAATGATAGAGTTGAGAAAGTCCGTACTTGTAGTCTATTGTAGTGAAGCTTTTGGATTAAGTAAGACTTATTAAGAGTATGATATAATATTTTTAATCACACTAAAGGGACAATTATGATAATAGCCAATGAATTAAAAGTAAGAGGCATCAAAGCAATACAAAGGATCAAAATCCATTGGTAAAACAAATACTATAAGATAAAAAACTTTATAAGCAGTATTTTATTTACCAAATTTTTTTCTATTTTTTGACTATTTTTGTGACATCCCCCATGCAGTAATTTTCGCTTGGACTATTCTCCTTTATTTGGATAATATTATTATATGATTAAAATATTAATATAGAATTAACAATTTAAAATGTGTAAGATCAATTATCAGTACCAAGTGCAAGTAATCAAAGATTAAAAGAAAAAGAGTTATAATCTGTTTATAAATCTTAAACAGTTAATATTTCAAGGAATACAGATGAAAACAAAACGAGAAATAACAGTTGCCCATTCGCCTGATGCTGATGATATTTTTATGTACTATGCTATCAAATTCGGGTGGGTAGGGAGTGAAAATATAAGATTTAAAAATCTCGCTCTTGATATAGAGACGCTAAATAAAAAGACTTTGCAGGGTATATATGACATAAGTGCCATTAGTTTTGCACTTTATCCAAAGATAAAAGATGAGTATGCTCTTTTGAAAACGGCTGTTAGTTTTGGAGAGGGGTACGGACCTAAGTTGATAAAGAAAAAAGGGAACAAATTAAAAAGAAATTTTAAAGTAGCCTTGAGTGGTGCAAATACAACAAATGCTCTTCTTTTTAAAGTGGCATATCCTGATGCAAGAATTATTTACAAAAACTTTTTAGATATAGAAAAATCTGTTCTTGAGGGTGAATGTGATGCTGGAGTTTTAATACATGAGAGTATTTTAGAGTTTGATAAGAATCTGGTGGTTGAGAGAGAGATTTGGGATATTTGGCAAGAGCTTTCAAAAGAAGATATTCCTTTACCTTTAGGCGGAATGGCACTAAGACGCTCAATTCCTTTAAATATTGCCATAGAATGTGAAGAAATTTTAACCAAAGCTGTCAGGGTTGCAAGAGATAATGCAATGCTCATGTCAAAAATGTTGATAGAGAGAAATCTTATGAGAGTTGATGAGACAACACTTGAGAAATATTTAAACCTTTATGCAAACGAAAATTCTATCTCTTTAAATGATTTGCAGATAAAAGCTATAGATAAACTTTTTGAAATAGGCTATAATAACAGATACTTTGATGAACTTATAAGTTGTGAAGATTACTTTGTACCAAATGAATACAAGGAGCTAAGGAGCAAATAATGGAAGCGAAACTCATAGGTCTTGGCGTTGAAACTTTTAAATTAGCCCTCTATCTGTCTTTGCCTATGCTTCTTTCTGGTTTGATTGCCGGACTTGCTATCAGTATATTTCAAGCTACTACCCAGATCAATGAAATGACGCTTAGCTTTGTTCCAAAGATTATATTGGTTGTGGTTGTCATCATATTTACAATGCCTTGGATGATGAATATGATGATAGAGTTTACAAAACATGTTTTAAATATGATCCCAAGTTTTATATTTTGAAGCTATTAGACTTTTCAAAATACAGTAGCATCAAAATAGGCCCTACGGTTAAAATAAAGATAATCGATAAGATAAAAAAAGAAAATGAAAGTTATACCATAATAGGTGGAGCAAATAATTTGCTTGTTTCACCAAATCCTCCAAAACTTGCAAAACTTTCAAAATCATTTGATTATATCTACCAAAAAGATAATCTTTTATATATCGGAGGAGCAACACCAAGCGGCAAAATTCTCTCTTATGCAAAAAAGAATGATATTGCCCACTTTGAAATAATGCAAAAACTCCCGGGTCTTCTTGGTGGCATGGTAAAGATGAACGCGGGACTCAAAGAGTATGAGATTTTTAACTATTTGCTTTATATTAAAACTATAAATAATTATATTGAAAAAGATAATATAAAGTTTTCTTATAGATATACTAATATAAAAAATATAATTTATGAAGCTGTTTTTAAAGTTGAAAAAGGATTTAACTATAAACTTTTTAGATACTTTGAAAATCTAAGAGTAAATCAACCAAATTTACCGAGTGCAGGAAGCTGTTTTAAAAATCCAAAAGGTTACTATGCCGGAGAAATGATAGAAAATTGTGGACTAAAAGGGTATCAAAAAGGAAATGCTGCTTTTAGTGAGCAGCATGCAAATTTTTTAGTTAATTTAGGAAATGCAAAATTTCAAGATGCTTTATATTTGATAGAATTAGCTGAGAATAAAGTTTTTGAAAAATTCAAGATAAAACTCGAAAAAGAAATAGTTATATTGTAAAATTGCAAGTGGTTATGTAAGAAGTCTAATATAATGAAATATTATCATTATTGAAAACTGTATCTTTAAAAAAAATTCAAAAATATATTTTAATCTGCCATTTAACTTATTAAGATAAAATTTCATAATTTCGTTTAAAAGGATAGTTTGTGGTAAAATATTTTAAAAATCTGTTTTTATCCATGCAAAGTGCAATTGTTTTATTTCTTATTTTTGCTATTGTGTCGGCAATAGCAACATTTGTAGAGAGTGATTTTGGTACACAAACAGCATGGGCTATGATATATGGCACACTTTGGTTTGGAGCAATTCAACTGCTTCTTGGTATAAATTTAGCTTATAATATATTTAGGTTTAAGCTTTATAAGAAAAATAAAATTCATGCATTTATATTTCATGTTGGTTTTTTATTTATTTTATTAGGTGCAGGTGTTACAAGATATATCGGATATGAAGGAATAATGCACATACGAGATGGGCAGAGTGCAAACAGGATGATTTCAAGCGAACCGTATATTCAAGTTGATGCTGTTAAGGGCAATAAAATCTATCATGTTGATAAAAAAGCTTATCTTTCAAAGATTAGTGATAATTATTTTGATTTGGATATGAATATCGGTGCTAAAAAGGCTGAAATTAAATATTTAAAATTTGTACCGAATGCAACAAGCAGCATAGTTTATGCTTCAGATGGAAAACCAATGATATCTTTTATGAGTACAGACCCTGAAAATAGTAATTTTGTTTTAAAAGATAAGTCAAAAAAAGATGTTGGGAATATTATTTTTACATTAAATGGTGCAAAACTAAAAAATGCAAACTCTATATGGGGTAATCCGAAAGTAAATATAACAACCAATAATGGTAAATTTTACATTACATCAAACAAAGATATAACTGTTTTTAACATGGCTACACAAGGTAAAAAGATACTAAAATCAGGCAAGCAATATGAATTTATTGGCAAAAGACTCTACACAATAGGCAAAGTTAATTTTGCTCCAAAATCTATGAATACAAAAGGCAAAGAAGAGTTGATCTCCGGTGGAAAAACAAGAGCCGGTATGAAATTTAACGGTTTGGATGCAGTTGTTGTGCAGGCAAAATATAACGGTGAAACAAAAAAAGTGACAATGTTCGGTCAGGGAAAAGGTGCCAAAGGATTTACAAAACATGAGACGATAGGCGGAATTCCGTTTAGCTTCGAGTGGGGATCAAAAGTTATAACTCTACCTTTTTATATAAAACTTAGAAAATTTATCTTAGATAGATACCCAGGCTCAATGTCACCATCATCTTATGCAAGTGAAGTAACGCTTATAGACAAGAAAAATGGAGTTGACAGACCTTTTAGGATATATATGAACCATGTGCTTGATTATAAGAATTATAGATTTTTTCAATCTTCTTATGATAGAGATGAAAAAGGAACTATACTCTCAGTAAACCATGATCCTGGAAAATATCCGACATATTTTGGATATCTTCTTTTAGCAATAGGATTTATTTTGACTATACTTAGCCCAAAAAGCAGATTTAGAACACTTGGAAGGAAAATACAACAAGAGATGAAAAAAAGTAAAAATGCAATAGGTGCAGTAATGATAGCTGCCTTTTTATCAGTATTGTTTTATGCACCTCAACCATTACAGGCACAGACAAAACTAACGCTTCAAGAAAGCATAAATATAGCAAAAAAATATGAGAAAAAACATGCAGATGAGTTTGGACATTTACTCATGCAAAATAAAGAGGGGAGGATTGAGCCGATCGATTCTTTTGCCAATAATGTTTTAGATAAAGTCTCAAGAAAAAGAAGTTTTTACGGACTTGATGCAGACCAGATTATATTAGGTATGTTAAGTGCACCTGGAGTTTGGCAAAATATTCCTATGGTTAAAATATCTCACAGTAAGATAAAAAGGATATTGGGACTTAAGCAAAGCGCACAGTATGCCTCTTTTAAAGAGTTTTTTAACTATGGCGCAAAAAATCCGTATAAATTATCAACTTATGCCGAAGTAGCAAGCAGAAAGCCGCCGATTGATAGAAATATGTTTGATAAAGATGTTTTAAGAGTCGATGAGAGGCTTAATGTTTTATATTATGTATACACTGGTTCTTTATTTAGGATATTTCCCAAGATTGGTGATCCTACAAACAAATGGTATGATCCAAAAACAGCTATTTCAACTTTTCCAAAAGCTCAGAGTACTAAGATAAGAACTCTTTTGGCAAATTATTTTGAAAGTTTAAACAAAGGTGTTAAAACGGGAAATTGGCAAAGTGCGGACAGTGCCTTGAAAGCTATATCAAATTATCAACAAAAATATGGGGCTAAAGTTATAGAAAATACTTCACATGTTAAAGCAGAGATACTTTATAATCGTTTAAATATATTTACTAGATTGATACCTGTTTATTTGATATCAGGTTTATTATTGTTATTTGCTGTTATGTATAAGATGCTAAAACCAAAAAGTTCGGTAAAATGGTTTGAGCGAGCTTTATTTGTGGTGATACTTTTAGCATTTTTAGCTCAGGTTTTTAACATGGGACTAAGGTGGTATGTTGCAGGTCATGCACCTTGGAGTGACGGCTATGAATCGATGATATATATATCCTTTGCACTGATGTTGGCAGGGCTTATTTTTTCTAAGCATTCTACCATGGCTTTGTCTTTGACGGCTATTTTGACTGGAGTTTTTTTATTTGTTGCACATTTAAGCTGGATGGATCCACAGATAACAAACTTAGTACCAGTTCTAAAATCATATTGGTTGATGATACATGTTTCAGTTATAACGGCGAGTTATGGATTTTTAGGACTTAATATGTTACTAGGGATGTTTACCCTTATTATGTATATTATGCTTAGCAGTGACCCTAAAAATAAAAGAAATGAATCTATCCTAAATGGCATAACAGAAGCAACAAGAGTAAATGAAATGTCTATGATACTTGGCCTTATGCTTTTAACCATGGGTAACTTTTTAGGCGGTGTTTGGGCAAATGAGTCTTGGGGTAAATATTGGAGCTGGGATCCTAAAGAGACTTGGGCACTGATATCTATACTTGTCTATGCAGCAGTAGTTCATATGAGACTTGTTCCAAGGCTAAACGGTAAATTTGCTTTTGCGGTAGCTTCTACGGTAGCTTACTTTTCAATTATTATGACATATTTGGGAGTAAACTATTATTTAGTAGGTATGCACTCTTATGCATCAGGTCAGCCTGTACCTATCCCAGATTGGGTATATTATGCTGTCGCAACAGTTTTCATTGTTATATTGTTAGCTATACCAAAACGAAAATATTCAAAAAGATTATGATATAAAAAGTCACAAGGTGCCAAGCATCTTGTGACAAATACTTTTAGTATTAAAAGTTATCCTCTTTTACAGGCATTGATATATCTTTGCTATCTTCATAATATAAAATCTTGGTTTAATATGTAAAATTAGTTAATAAAATATATAACATTAATATAATTTTTTGAAAATATTTATTTGTAGTTTTGAAAGTGGCGCGGCGGACGAGGTTTGAACTCGCGACCCCCGGCGTGACAGGCCGGTATTCTGACCAGCTGAACTACCGCCGCAACCTAAATAACAAAGTAAAAACAAACTACAAGACTTTGTAATCCATTTTTCTATTGTCATGGTGGTCGCTACAAGACTCGAACTTGTGACATCCACCTTGTAAGGGTGGCGCTCTACCAACTGAGCTAAGCGACCAAGTATTTGTCCAGGACTTTTTGACCATACTAAATGATGGCGACCCCAAGGGGATTTGAACCCCTGTTACCGCCGTGAAAGGGCGGGGTCCTGGGCCACTAGACGATGGGGTCATTTAAATTATAAATGCTAAATTATGAATGTTGAATAAAAAAATAATTTAAAATTCATAAGTCAAAATCAAACATTAAATGGTGACCCCTGTTGGATTCGAACCAACGGCCCATTCCTTAAAAGGGAATTGCTCTACCAACTGAGCTAAGGAGTCATCTGTTCACCGTGAAATGGAGTTGAAATTATAGAGAAAAAATATCTTTTTGTCAAGAGTTTTTATAACTTTTAGAAAAAAATATCTTTTTTAAGTTTTAGAAGCAGTTTTATTGCATATAAGGCAGCTTGATTTTGGATATATATTCTATCACCTTTTAAATGCAATCTTTCTATGATTTGCCCATTGTCTTTACTTTTTGCTCCTATGTAAACAGTTCCTACTGGTTTTTCATTTGTGCCTCCATCTGGTCCGGCAATACCACTGATAGCAAGTGATATATCAGTGTTACTGACATTTACAGCCCCTTCTAACATCTCTTCAACACACTGTTCGCTTACTGCTCCAAAATTTTTTAGTGTTTGTGTACTCACACCAAGCCAAGCTTCTTTTATATCGTTTGAGTAAGTTACTAAGTTTCCATTGATGATATTTGACGCACCGCTGTATTTTATAAACATTGAAGACAAGAGACCTCCGGTGCAACTTTCTGCTACTGTAATTTTATTATTGTTTTTTATCAATTTATATTTAATATATAAAAGGACATCCTCTTGCGGTATAAGATTTTTATTTAAAAGTTGTTTTGCTGATTCTATGAAGTTGTTTATTTGTCCATATTTTAAACTTTCTATTTTTATAAGATTCCAGCCTTCTATGATTTTGATAATTTTTATTTTTGTTTCAAAGTTTTCTGCTATCGGATTTAATAAAATCTGACAAGATTCTTCGTCTATATCAAATACATTGATAAATTTTATATTATTTTGTTTATTTAAAAGAATTGCAGGCAATTTTTGATTTTCTTTGATTCTCAATACATTTATTTTATTGTTTTTAGTTTCTATCATGTAGGTATTTTTGTCATAAACAGAGCTTTTTGAGGGAAGTAGCATCTCTTGTTTTAACACAAGAGAATCATTATGAATTGTAGATAAAATTTTACCGATTATATTAAAATTTTTTTCATCAGTTGCAATTACGAGCTTATTGTTTTTGGATATAGCTTCTTCCAAACTCAAAAAAAGATTTTTATCGCTTCCCTCCAGTAGATAAAATGTATCCAATGCCTGTAAACTCTCTTTTATAGCTCTTTGTATATAATCAACTAAAATTGTATTGTATTTAATATTCTCACCTACTATGAACAATGCTGTTTTCATTTAAATTCCTTATTTTTATGAAGTATTATATCATAGCTGTTATTAACCGATTTTTAATACCTTTTTCGATATACTTGCGAAATTTATAACTGACCTTATGCACCATAATGAGCAAAGCTCGTTATGGTGACAGGAACTCAAAGTCCCTGCAACCCCCTAAAGCTACGAAAAGTAGGACTTTTCGAGAAAGAAGTGCGTAAGGTCAGTTATAACAAACTGACCTTGGAGCTAAATATTATGGATTACAAAGATACGCTGCTTTTACCGAAGACTTCATTTTCTATGAGAGGGAACTTGCCTCAAAATGAGCCCAAAAGGTATAAAGAGTGGTTTGAAGAAAAAAATGTATATGAAAAGATGAAGCAAAACAGAAAAAATGCTAAAAAGAGTTTTACTTTGCATGACGGTCCTCCTTATGCAAACGGACATATTCACATAGGACATGCCTTAAATAAAATATTAAAAGATATGATTGTTAAAAAACACTATTTTTTTGGTGAAGATGTAAGATATGTTCCAGGTTGGGATTGTCATGGGCTTCCGATTGAGCAACAAGTCGAACTTAAGATCGGGAAGCAAAAAAAAGATACTTTGCCTAAAAGTAAAATCAGAGAGTTATGCAGAGCCCATGCTGCCAAATTTTATAAAATCCAGGAAAAAGAGTTTAAAGCACTTGGCGTCATAGGAGATTGGGAAAATCCTTACTTGACTATGAAGTTTGAATTTGAGGCAAATATTTACAGAGCACTTTGTGATATTGCAAAAAAAGGGCTTTTGGTCGAAAGAAGTAAGCCAATATATTGGTCATGGGCGGCGAAAACTGCTTTGGCTGAGGCTGAGGTGGAGTATCAGGACAAAGAAGATTATTCTATATTTGTAGCTTTTAAACTAAGTGACGAAGCAAAGAAAAAACTTAAAATTGACGGTAAAGCTTCCGTGATTATCTGGACAACTACACCTTGGACGCTACCTGCAAATATGGCGATAGCTTTAAATCCTGAAGAAGAGTATGTTCTGACAAGCGATGGTTTTATAGTAGCTAAAAAATTGTATAAGAATTTAATAGAAGATGAAATTATAAAAGGTGACATAGCTAAAACATTTGCTTCAAAAGAGTTGGAGCATTTAAATGCAATAAGCCCGTTAAATGGCAGAAATTCTAAGATTATTTTAGGTGAACATGTTGAGATGAGTGGAGGTAGCGGATGCGTTCATACAGCTCCAG
>WFMT01000005.1 GCA_015488975.1 Campylobacteraceae bacterium
CTTGACCCCAATGTCTATATTTAAACAGGTACCAAATAGCGACACTGAGATAATGATTTGGATTTAAAAGTCCGCCTTTTGGCGTAACTATACCATGCCTGTCAGAATCAACATCATTGGCAAACGCTATATCATACTTATCTTTTAGTCCAATCAATCCTGCCATCGCATAAACAGATGAGCAATCCATCCTGACTTTACCGTCATGGTCTAAATGCATAAAAGAAAAAGTAGGATCTACAAATGGATCTATAATATCCATATCAAGAGAGTATATTTCATTTATCTTTTTATAAACAGCTATACTTGCCCCACCCAAAGGATTCACTCCTATCTTTAATTTTGCTTTTTTTATCAAATCCATATCAATGATATCTTTTAAAGATTTTACATAGGGTGTGATAAAATCATACTCTTTTATATATCCGCTTTGCATAGCATCTTCAAGCGAAATACTCTTAACACTTAAAAGATTATTTTTCAAGATTTCATTTGCTTTTTTTTCTATGATATTTGTTATATCACTCTCAGCCGGTCCCCCATTTGGTGGATTATATTTATAACCTCCATCACTTGGTGGGTTGTGTGAGGGTGTTATAACCACTCCATCACCTTTTTTATCATTTATTTTATTATATTCCAATATGGCAAATGAGACTAAAGGGGTTGGCGTATATTCATCATCTTTAGCTATAAATACATTTACTTTATTTGCAGCAAAAACTTCCAAAGAAGTGAGTTGTGCGGGAATAGAAAGGGCATGTGTATCTTTACCTAAGAATAAAACTCCATCAATACCATTTTCTTTTCTATAATCACAAATAGCTTGAGAGATAGCTTTAACATGATACTCGTTAAAACTTTTTTTGTAGGCATTTCCTCTGTGACCAGAGGTTCCAAATGAGACTGTTTGCTCTTTTTTGCTCATATCCGGAGTTAGCATATAATATGCACTTATTAGCGCTGGTATATTTTCAAGTTTATCTTTTGAGACAAGTTTTCCCGCATTTTTATCTATCATTTTCAATCCTTAAAAAATTTCGTTCGACACCTCATCTATATGACCTTTTTTACCACCTTTTATGTGAGCATAAGCAACCACTAAGGCTACTACAGCTGAAAGGACAATAAAATATAAAAAATTAAATATCATATCAGCATAATAATCAATCATTCCAGAAAGTGCTGTAAAAAGTACAAAATATGTTAAAAATAGTTTTATATATCTTTTATATGGAAACTTTTTATTATGTTTTTTATGACTCACTTTTATCCTTTAGAACAGTTTTCTCTGTCATTTGCATAACTTTATCAAACTCATACACTATAAGTTCTCCAGTAGGAATCTCAAACTTAACTATCTCTTCTTCAGAGATTTTCTCAATCTCCATGACCAATGCTCTTAAAGAGTTTCCATGAGCTGATATGAGTACTGTTTTATCAGTTGTAAGAACAGGTACTATTTTTTCATAAAAATAATTGACTGCTCTTTTTTTTGTATCTTTCAAAGACTCACTCTTTGGAAGCAAAAAAGGATTTACACTGCTGTATTTTTTATCATTTTCAGGCAATCTTTTATCTCCTGTTTCAAGAGGAGGAGGCGGAGTATCATACCCTCTTCTGATACTTAAAAACATACTCTCGCCTATCTCAAGCTTTATCTTGTCTTTATTCATCCCTTGCCAAGCACCATAATGCCTTTCATTTAACTTCCAACTTCTATTTATATCTATATGCTCCCAATTTAATTCATTTAAAACGATCTCCGCTGTATGTATAGCTCTTTTTAGCCAAGAGGTAAAACAAATTTCAGGTAACAAGCCACTTCTTTTTAAAATATCTCCAGCTTGTTTTGCTTCATCTCTTCCTTGTTTGCTAAGTTCTACATCACTCCAACCAGTAAAGATATTTTGCTGGTTATAAACACTTTGACCATGTCTTAAAAGTATAAGTTTTGACATTTTCAATCCATCTTAGATGCTACGAAATCAGCAAGTTCTAATAATCTTTGAGAATATCCGTATTCATTATCATACCATGCAAGAACTTTTACCATTTTGTCTCCGACTACACTTGTTGAGAGTCCATCTATGATACTTGAGTGAAGATTACCCAAGATATCGCTTGAGACTACTTCTTCCATTGTTATTTCAAGTATTCCTTTCAACCCATTTTGAGATGCTTTTTTGTAAGCTTCATTTAACTCCTGAGCTGTTGTGGGTTTACTTAAAACAGCAACTATCTCTGTAATAGCACCATCAGGTACCGGCACCCTAAGAGCCATAGCTTCCATTTTACCTCTTAAAACAGGTATAACTTCGGTAGTGGCTATGGCAGCACCTGTTGTAGTTGGTATTATATTAACTGCGGCAGCTCTTCCTCTTCTTCTTTTCTTTGATCTTTTATCAACTGTTGTTTGGGTTGAAGTATAGGCATGAGTCGTTGTTATCATAGCATTTTCAACCCCAAAATTATCCTCTAAAACTTTCATCGCAGGAGCTAAAGAGTTGGTTGTGCAAGAGGCATTTGAGAGAATATGATGATTTTTAGGATCATATTCGTTTTGATTAACTCCTAATACTATAGTTTTATCCAAATTTTTTCCCGGAGCTGAAATGATAACCTTTTTAGCACCTGCTTCTAAATGTTGCTTAGCAAGATTGCCATCGGTATAGTGTCCGGTGCATTCTAAAACTATATCAATTCCAAGCTCTTTCCATGGAAGCTCCAGAGGATTATGAGAACTAACCACAGCTATCTCTTTACCATCAATTATCAATTTTTCATTTCCTTCTGTTTGTATGTCAAAATCTGCTCTTCCGTGAACTGAGTCATACTTTAAAAGATAGGCTGCATCTTCCACACTTGAAGTATTTACAGCTACTATTTCACAATGTTTAGGCAAATCGTTCATATAGTGTCTTAAAACCTGGTTGCCAATCCTGCCAAGTCCGTTTATTGCTACTTTTTTCATATTTTATGTCTCCTTCATAAGTTTTTTTGATATAGGTATATAAAATTTATCCGCATACTCTTTCATCATTCGTCTTGCACTAAATTTAGGAGTTATGCTGGTAATAGAGTTTTTCATCATCTCTACCCATTTCTCAGGTATATTATTTTCATTTAAGTCATAGTACAAAGGTGCAATTTCCTTTTCTATGATATCATAAAGGGCAACAGAGTCATTCTCATCATTTGCACTCTCCCCTCCAAATGCCCAACCGTTTTTATCACCTATTGCCTCAGGCCACCACCCATCTAAACTTGATAAATGCAAAGTTCCGTTTATACTGGCTTTCATCCCGCTAGTCCCGCAAGCTTCCATAGGAATTTGAGGATTGTTCAGCCAAACATCAACTCCTCTAACCAAATATTTTGCCACCTCTTCTGCATAATCCTCTATAAAAGCAATCCTGCCTTTTAACTTAGGATTTTGAGCTGTTTTAAAAATATTTTGTATCATTTTTTTACCCGGATTATCAGATGGATGAGCTTTTCCGGCAAAGATTACCTGCACAGGCTTATCACTGTTATTTAGTATATTCTCAAGTCTTTGCAAATCTCTTAATAAAAGATTTGGTCTTTTATAGCTTGTCATTCTCCTTGCAAATCCGATAGTTAGTATGTCAGGATCAAGCATAACCCCCTCAGCCATTGCAACTAATGGATCAATACCCTCATCTGACCATTTTCGCCTGACTCTTTCTCTTATAAAATTAACCAATCTTACTTTGTTGGCATAATGCAAATCCCAAATCTCTTTATTACTTATTTCATTTATACGCGTCCAAATAGCTGGATTATCTTCTAAATGAATCCAATCTTCACCCAAAACTTTATTTAAATTTTCAGAAAGCTCATCTGAAAGCCAAGTTGATAAATGTACACCGTTTGTTACATACTCTATAGGTACTTCTTCTTTTTTATCTACGGCAAAAACACTTTTCCATATCTCTTTTGTAACTTCACAATGTTTTTTACTGACAGCATTACGGTTGTTGCACATTTTAAGCCCAAAAACCGTCATATTAAATCCACCGCCAGTAGAGTCTGGATTTATACCAAAACTAAAAAACTCTTCCTTACTCATTCCAAGTCTCTTCCAGTAATCACTAAAATAATTGCCCATCATATCAAAACTATACACATCAGTTGCTGCTTGAAGAGGAGTATGTGTTGTAAAAACAGAAGTTTCTCTTACTTTTTGCAAGGCATCTTTAAGGCTTAATTTTTCATTTTCTATAAAACTTCTAACCCTTTCAAAAAGTGCAAAAGCAGGATGACCTTCATTTAAATGAAGTATTGAATACTCTATTCCCAACTCTTCAAGCACTTTGTATCCACCAATTCCCAAAACTATCTGTTGTCTTAATCTTTGATTTAAATCAGGCACATAAAGATGAGAGCAGATTTCTCTATCCCAAGGGTCATTTTGTTCAATATCAGTATCAAGCAAATATAGAGTAACTCTTCCCACATTTATCTTCCAAACAGAAGCAAATACAGGAGGGTCTATAAAAGGGACTTGTATTGTAAAATGATTGCCTTGTTCGTTCAAAACTCTTTCTATCGGTGCTGTATCTTTGTCTATGGTTTCATTTGCTCCGTTTTGCCATCCGTCACTTCCTATGATTTGCCTTATATAACCTTGAGGATACATAAAGCCGATACCTACCATAGGGATATTCATATCGCTTGATTCTTTTAGTATATCTCCCGCTAAAAATCCAAGACCACCTGAATATATGGGAACTGAATGATGAAGACCAAACTCGGCACAAAAATATGCTATTGGCAAAGGTTCTACTAACTTGGTATCATTACCCATATAATCTTTAAAAAGAGCATAGACATAGTTATATTCTTGCATAAACTGTTTATTTTGCAGCAAATTATCCAATTCGTCTTTTGATAAAATTTTGAGTAATTTTATTGGATTATGATTACTCTCTTTCCAAAGGTAAGGACTTATAAGTTTAAATAAATTTTTACCTTTTGGATTCCATGTCCACCATATATTTAGTGCGATTTCACCAAGACCCTCTATCTCTTTTGGAAGATTAGGAATGGCTATGTTGGTTGAGGGATCTTTACCTAACATCTTATTTCCAATAATACTTAGCTCTATCGCCAAGTCTTTCTTCTATCTCAAGGAGTCTATTGTATTTTGCAAGCCTTTCACTTCTTGAAGCAGACCCACTTTTTAAGTGTCCAGTACCCATAGCTACCGTAAAATCGGCTAAAAAAGTATCACAAGTTTCACCAGAGCGATGTGATACAAAAGCTCTCCAGTTGTGCTCATAACAAAGTCTTACCGCATCAACTGTTTCACTAACCGTTCCTATTTGATTTAATTTTATTAAAGAAGCATTGGCAGTATGTTCTTTGATACCTCTTTGTATAAATTTTGTATTTGTTACGAAGATATCATCGCCCACAACTTCTATCTTATCTCCCAACTCTTTTGTAAACTTGGCAAATCCTTCCCAATCTTCTTCAGCCAAAGGATCTTCCCAAAGAATAATAGGGTATTTTTTAACCCATTGTTTTGACATTTCTATCATTTCATCAGTGCTTTTTTTACCGGCACCTGACCACTTCATGTCATACTCACCTTTTTTCCCAACTACAAAAGAAGTTGCCGCATTATCAAGTGCTATAGATATATCCACTCCCGGTTTGTATCCACTTTTTTCAATGGCTTCTATGATTATCTCTATTGCTTCTTCATTGCTTTGAAGATTTGGTGCAAAACCACCCTCATCTCCAACAGAAGTTGCAAGTCCTCTTATTTTGAGCAGTTTTTTTAAAGTATGAAAAGTCTCAGCCACATATCTAAGACCTTCTCTAAATGAAGGAGCACCAAAAGGAACTGCCATAAACTCTTGTATATCTACACTGTTATCAGCATGCTCGCCACCATTTAATATATTCATACAAGGGACAGGAAGTCTGTTAGCTTCAGCTCCTCCAAGATACTCATAAACTTCAAGATTATGACTCTTTGCAGCTGCTTTTGTTGCAGCCATAGAGACTCCAAGGATTGCATTTGCACCAAGTTTATCTTTATTTTCTGTACCGTCAAGCTCATTTAAGAGGTTGTCTATTTTCATTTGTTCAGTTGAATCTGCTCCTTTTAAAGCAGGAGATATAATTTCATTTACATTTTTAACAGCATCCAAAACTCCCTTGCCACCAAATCTCCTTTTATCGCCATCTCGAAGCTCACAAGCTTCATATTCACCAGTACTAGCTCCACTTGGTACAGAAGATCTCACTCTTGTACCATCTTCAAGATCCATAAAAACTCTTACAGTAGGATTTCCTCTGCTATCAAGAATTTCCATTGCTTTTATATCTTTGATTTTACTGCTCATTTTATTTACTCCTTGTTTAGAATGGGGTCAAAAAAGTTAAGCATTGACCCACTGATTGGTTTGCAACTTCTGTCCGCTCACTTCTGACTTTTTGCTATCTTTACAGCTTCTTTTACTGTAGCATTTTTTACCGTTACTGCATATATGGCATTTGCCATCTTTATAGCTTCTTTTAATTTTCTTTGGTGTATATTTCTTCCTGTTCCATTGCCTCTGCTTTTTCCTGTGTGGATTTGCTCATACAACTCTTGCAAAAATGCCTTTTCATCTACTTTGTCACCACCTTCACAAAGCACGCCGGATCTTCCAGCAGCTGTTGTTACTTCTTTTAAGAGTTCTGGCTTAAACTTACCGTTATCATAAGGAACTTTAAGTTTTATAAAATCAGCTCCCAGACATGCACCCACTCCGGCAGCTCCGGCTATAAGGTGAGCATCGTGTTCATCTTTTACATATTTTCCCTTAGGATATATCCACAATACTGCCAAGAGTCCGTTTTGATGAGCTTGATGTATGATATTTGCTGCTTCATTGAACATATCTCTTTCAAATTCACTTCCAAGATAAACGGTATATCCGACTCCAAGTATTTGAAGTTTACTCTGCTTTTTAAATTCTACGACATCTTGTACACTTAGCCACTCTTTAGAATAAGGATCTTTGTCATTATATGGTATCAAATTTGTTTTTGCATTTAGTTTAACAAGATAGGGAATATCTTTATAACTTCTGCCATATCTGCTGATAAGTCCAAATTGTGTTGCAAAAACTCCGATATTTGCTTTAGAGGCAATTTTGAAAAGATGTTCTGGGTCATTATCTTCTAAGGGAATATTTTTGCCATGAAAGTCATTGTTTAAGTGTTCAACCTTTTGGTCTCCTGCAAAAAGCATAAGCCTTCCGCTTCCTCCTGTTGCTTTTTTAAAATTTTTAAAAAACTCTTTCTCTTTTTTTGCCGGTATATCTGCCGGAAGGTAATTGTTCATTGTTTTCTCCTTATAATTGGGGTCAAAGCTTTACTTTTTCATCTGTTCACTTCGTGAAAAAACAAAAAAGTCAAGCATCGACCCCATTGGTTGGTTTACTAAATTCTCACCACCTTCTTCTTGCTTCTTGCAATTCTCTCATCCGCCCATTTTTACTATATTTTTTATAGTTTTTAATACACTGTCTGGATTTAGACTTATAGAATCTATTCCTAATTTTACCAAAAATTCAGCTACTTCAGGATAATCTGATGGTGCTTGACCGCAAATACCACTGTGTTTACCGTTTCTTTGACATCCTTTTACGGCTAATTCTATCATTTTAAGGACTCCTGGATCTCTTTCATCATAATCAAAGGCAACTATTTCACTATCTCTGTCAACTCCAAGAGTCAACTGTGTAAGATCATTACTTCCTATACTGAATCCGTCATATATTTTACTAAATTCATCTATTTGTATGACATTATTTGGTATTTCGCACATTACATACACTTTTAAACCATTTTCGCCTTTTTTAAGTCCATATTTTTCCATAGTCTGAATAACTCTTTCACCCTCTTCAACTCTTCTGCAAAATGGTATCATCAATATAATATTATCCAAGCCTATCACTTCTCTGGCTCTTTTCATAGCTTTACACTCAAGTGCAAATCCATCTTCATAAGCAGGATTCGAATATCTTGCAGCTCCACGAAAACCTATCATCGGATTGTCTTCTTCAGGCTCAAAAAATTTGCCTCCTAAAAGTGTTGCATATTCATTTGATTTAAAATCGCTCATTCTAACAACACAAGGATTTGGATAAACAGATGACGCTATGGTTGCTATACCTTCACTAAGTGTTTTTACAAAAAATTCTTCCATATTTCCGTAAGCTTCACTTAATTCTTCAAGTTTTTTTCTTGTCATATCATCAACTCTGTCAGGATGCCTTAATGCCATAGGATGAGCTTTTATATATTCATTAATAATAAATTCCATCCTTGCAAGTCCTATACCGTCAACCGGCAAAGAAGCAAGTGAAAATGCTTGATCAGGATTGCCAAGGTTCATCATAATCTCAGTTTTTGTTTTTGGTAAATTGCCAAGGTCTGTTTTTTCTATCTCATATTTTAACTTGCCTTTATAGATATCGCCATTTTCACCCTCAGAACAGCTAACTGTAACCATCTCACCATTTTTCAATCTCTCAGTCGCATCTTCACATCCTACGACTGCCGGAATGCCAAGCTCTCTGCTAACTATGGCTGCATGACAAGTCCTACCACCTTTGTTGGTTATGATAGCTGAAGCTGTTTTCATGATAGGCTCCCAATCAGGTGTTGTAGTATCTGCTACCAAAACTTCACCGGCTTTAAAGTCACTCAAATTTTTAACATCATTGATAATATGCACTTTTCCTTGGCCTATCTTTGTACCCACAGCCCTGCCTGTGACCAAAACTTCACCTTTTTCTCTTAAGTGGTATATTTCTAAAATATCACCTTTTTTTTGAGACTGTACAGTTTCTGGTCTTGCTTGAACCATATAAAGATGACCATCAAGCCCGTCTTTAGCCCATTCCATATCCATAGGTTTTATATGTCCTA
>WFMT01000006.1 GCA_015488975.1 Campylobacteraceae bacterium
GCATAAAATCCCTCTTAAACTATGGTATATTGAGAATAAACAAAGGATTTTTTACAAATGGCTGTAAAAAAGCTTCAAAATATGTCCATCTTGCACATCCAAAAGTGTTCAGAATAGAGGTTCAAGAAGATGGATAAAAAGATATTTTTTTAAAGATTGTAAGACCTCTTTTAGTTCAAAAAGAAGACCAGAACAGCTCCAAAAGATAATCTTTAAAGAGTACTTTTTGCATCGTCAAACTCTCAAACAATTATCAGCTAAATATGACAAGTCAATACCTTGGATAATGAAGCAAAGAGATGAGTGTATTGTTGAATGTAAAATTCATAATCCAAGACCTGTAAATCTTATTTGTGATGCTACTTTTTATGGAAAAAGAAAAGATAAATTAGGCACATTGGTTTTCAAAGATAATGAGTCCAAAGAGATACTAATTTGGAAGCATATTGAGAGTGAATTAGTAAAGGATTACAAATATCTCAAAGATGAACTATTAGATAGAGGCTATACCATTCAAAGTGTTACTCTTGATGGTAAAAGAGGCTTATACAAGGCTTTTAGAGATATTCCTATACAAATGTGTCACTTCCATCAAAAAAAGATTGTACAAAGATATATTACCATGCGACCTAAACTTGAAGCTGGCAAGGATCTCAAGAGAATAGTTTCAAGACTAACTCAAACAACAGAGAAAAATTTCACTCAATCATCAACTACTGGAAAGCTTCATTATACTCATCCAAGAATTAGAGCTGCATATAGAAGTTTAAGAACAAATTTACCTTATCTTTTTACCTACAAAATTCATAAACATTTAGTTATTTCAAACACTACCAATGCACTTGAAGGTGGAGTATTCTCACATATGAAAAATATGATTAGTTTACATCGTGGATTAAGTAAAAGCTTGAAGCTAAATTTAGTAGATTATCATTTAGTTAATTATAAGAAAAAGTGGAAAAGTAAGCACCCATTTTTTTAATTAAGTCTTTTTTTAAAAGACAAGACAAAGGGGATAAAAAGAGTAGGAATAATAATAGCTTGCAGATGATTTAATACTCTTATATTTTTAAAATATTTAATGATGGCTTTTTGTATAGTATAGTTTCCATCAGAAACAATACTAAAATAGAGTGTATCTATAATGAGCAGTAAAGCTATAATAGATGAGGCTATCAATACTAATGTTACAAAGTTTCTTACTTTAAAATATTTACCAATGGATAAATTTGTAAAGCAGATGAACAATATAATCAATAAACCAATAAAAATTTGCTGATGCTCCTCAAAATTGCCTTTTATATATGGAGAGAAAGAAGCTTGAGCTATAACATATATTCCAAAGTAGAAAAAATGATTTTTGTATATATCTTTCATTATCGGTTTTTTGAGAGTTATTATGGCATAAACGATAAACATAGACATATATACTGTTATCAATATTCTATCAATTGTGTAAGTGTCATATATGATATTTGAGAATATTGCTTTTACCGCTAATAAGAATATTATAAAAACAGGTATGCTTTTTGAAGCTACAAGATTTTCGTTTGTATCCATTATTCTTTGTCGACTTTATAGTAAAAAAAAGCAAAAGCATTTGTTGAGTTTTTTATAAACTCTTCTACCTCATTGTCCAATCTTACATATCTTGTTTTCTCTTCATATTGTAGTATATTTGGAACATATTTTCTCAAATATGAGTTTTGATATGATTTTTTATCCATTTTGTAATTAATAGCCGGGTATTCTTTTGCAATTTCATAAGTGCTCCAGAGTGCTTGTAAATTCTCATCATCAATATGCTCATACAAATAATCATATTCCTCTTTCGCTTTTTCAAGCTTGTATCTAAGCTCCTCTTTAACTTTTATGTGAAATTTTGGATCACTATTTTCTTTTAATGCTTTTTTAACAAGAAGTTTTTGTTTGTTCTCCCAAATACTCCATTTTGCGGGCATATTTCTTTTGATAGATTCTTTATCTTTGACATAAATATATTTTTTTACAGTTGTAAAATGGTATGTTATTGCAATTTCTCTTGGATTTATGAATTTTGCTACATAGTAATAAGGATCTTTTCTGGGCGTGGGTATGCTTAGTTTTTTAAGCCTTCTGCCAAAGTTATTTTTCATTTTTAGCAGTTTACTCATACCCTCAGGAGAGATAATATATACATTATGCACCTCATCAATCCGCACATGCTCCGCCTCGTAAAGCTCCAACACCTTTAAAATCTGTTTATACTCTTCGTTAGACAATGCGGTTAGCTCTTTTTTAAATCTACCCATTCCAAAGCTCCCTGTTTGCAACTTTTACCATTTGCTCAATATCATTTGCTATTGCTTGCATCTCATATCTTGTAAATTTTGTACCTATTAAAAGATTTCCGCTTGATGCATTTAAATATTGAGATTTTAGCGTTACCTTTTTTCTTAATTCATCTTCTGTGTCTTTTGATAATTGAGGATTGGCATATTTGACATAGGTTGAATCGCCTTTATTATTGGCAGCATACTTAAAAGCTTCTCCTAATGCAGCAAACTCTAATAAATTGAATTTTATGACAATGGCCTGCTTGGTATCATATGATCTTTTGTTTGCATCGTTAAATCCTTTTGAAAATCTGATAAAAGCATAGCACTCTTTTATTTGTTTATCATTTATTGCGCAAACCATTGTTGCTGTGACCAGATTTTCTTTCGCGTATGCTCTGTAAGCTAAATTTTTATTTGCCATGTGCTTTCC
>WFMT01000007.1 GCA_015488975.1 Campylobacteraceae bacterium
ATAGAAAACTATCAGGCAGTTGTTCCAAGCACATGGAATGCAAGCCCTATGGATAAAAATGGAAAACACGGACCTTATGAGGCAAACTTATTGGGACTTAAGATAGATGATTTAACAAAACCGCTTGAGATCATCAGAATTATACATTCATTTGATCCTTGTATTGCATGTGCCGTCCATGTTATGGATGTAAAAGGAAAAGAGATAGGAAGTTATAAGGTAGATCCACTATATGGTGGATGTAGTATTTAAGGAGATATTATGACTAAAGTAAATGATTCAGAGTGTATGATAAGAGAAAAAGAGTTTACTTCTTCATTTAGATGGCAACATTGGCTAAGAGCTATATCTATAGTTATTCTGGTCGCAACAGGGTTTTATATCGCAGTTCCATTCATAACTCCTGCACCAAATCCTACACCTACTGGATTTTTGCAAGATTATATGAGGGCATTTCATCTAATATTTGGATTTCTGCTTATATCTGTGGTTTTGTTTAAAAGCTATTTGTTTTTATTTAGTAGAGATAGCGTCAATGAAAGAAAATCTTTTCTTGATTTTTTTTCTGTAAAAGTATGGTTAAAGCAAATAGGATATTATCTTCTCATAGCAAAGCATCCAAAGCTTAGAGGTACATATAACCCTGTACAATTTGCAGCTTATATCATCTTTTATTTGATGGTATTTGCGATTATTATAACTGGGCTTATGCTTTTTGTGCAAGATTACCATACTGGACTTGCTGCTCTTTTGTATGCTCCTATGATCAAGTTAACTGCTCTCGTTGGTGGCTTGGCAGTTGTGAGAGAAATTCACCATCTTTTGATGTGGGGTATTATTTTATTTGTGACAGTTCACGTATATATGGCAATTTTTAATGCAGTTTTTGGTAAAGACGGTTCAATAGACGCTATATTCAGTGGTTTTAAATGGCACAATAAAAGTGAAAAGTAAAAAGTTGGGGGAGAGGAAGTGAAGATACTTATCCTTGGTATAGGAAATATTTTGTTTGGAGATGAGGGGATAGGAGCATTTTTAGCTCACTATATAGATAAAAATTATGAATTTATCTCAAGTGAGCATAGTGTAGATGTGGTTGATGGCGGAACATTAGCAAGCAGGCTTATACCTATTATTGTTGAGTATGATTTGGTTTTTATCATTGATTGTGTTACCGTAGAGGGTGCCAAAGTAGGCGATATTTATTTTTTTGATTATGACAAAATACCTGATTTTATCACTTGGCAAGGAAGTGCGCATGAAGTAGAAATGCTTCAAACTTTGCAAATGATGGATATGTACGGGGACAGACCCACAACCAAGATAGTCGGTGTCGTACCTTTTGTCATAGGCGAGGATTCTACATTTGACATAACAGACGATATGAAGAAAGCAAGTATTTTGATGGTTAAGATTATATTTGATGAATTACAAAAACTTGGTATCAAATCTATCCAAAAAGCAAATTATTCTATAGAGGAAGTCATACAAACTGCTTGTTTTGAAGGCATGAGATGATTTTGAAATTTACTTTTGAATACCAATCAACTTCGCTGGTTCTGGAGAATATCTTATTGAGGGAGTTAAAAAGCACTCCATTAACAGGCAAGTTGGAAAAATACGGTGATTTTGTATCTTTGTATGTTAAAGGCGGTGAAGAAGAGTTGCAAGATTTTGCTGATAATCTCAGCTTGAATATGCCATATTCATTATTTTTAAAAGATACTAAAGTTGAAGCTGTCGATATAATGCCTGAGGAAGATTATATTTTGCCAAATTACCCAAAAAGAGAGTTGCCGTTTTGTCCTAAATGTGAAAAAAAAGCTTTTGAAGATTATGATCCTTTTGTAAAATGTGTTGCTTGCGGTTACAGTTTTAAGAGTTCAACTCTTAAATATAAAAATTTTGCAAAAATAATTACAAAAGATAATGAAAGAATCTTTAAAAATTTTGCAAAAGTTTTAAAAAATGGAGCAATAGCTAAAATCAAAACCTTTAACGGTTATAAAAGCATCTCTTTAATGAATCAAAAAAACTTTGAAAAAATAAAAGATGATTTTGATTTGCTGTGTGTTGATCTGGGAAGTGTCGGTAAGATTTGTTCGATTGGAAAAAGTGAAATATTGGCACTTGGTAGTTTTGAAAAACCTATTTTGGAATTATTTGTAAACCATAACTTTTTAAATATTTTCCCTTTTATAAAGAATTTATCAAAAGTAAGAGTGAGATTGAGTAACGATTTGATGCTTGATATTATATGCAAAGAAGTTAGAGCATTAGGCTCTTACTATATAATCCTTAGTGATTGTGATGAGCAAAAACAGTATGATATAGAGATCGATTTTGATTCTAAAATTTTTAAAAATAAATCTTTGGAAGCTATCGTTTTAGATGATGGCCAAAGTGTTATAACTAAGGGTGATTTAGGGTTGGTGCCAAAAGTTAATGATGGCTTTAAAGACATCTCTTTAAAAGCATTTTCAAATAACTTTGTTGCTATAAATGATAATGCAAAGATAATAACTTATAAAAGAGGTAAAGAGTTGCCGCCAAAACTTGATACATTTACTCTTGGAGAGGGTGATTTGTCTTATGAAGCAGCACATGGAGCTTTTTATGCTGTATTGTCTGAACACTCTTTGCTTGATAAAACAATAGCAGGAGTTTATTTTAGTAAAATCAATAATGACAGAATTATGATAAATTCTCCAAAATTTGGACTTGTGGATTATATAATATTTGATTTTGATTTTCCTAAAACTCTTTCTAAATTACTAAAAATTATGAAAAATGAAAATGAAACTTCATCAAGACTTGTTGAAAATTTTATAACAAAGTTTCCTGATTTCTATAAAGATGAATTGAAATTCTCTAAAATGGGAAATATTTATAAACTTTGGGGTGTTATAGCTATAATGCTTGGTATGCAAAATGATGGTGATGTAAAAAAAGGGGCTATTAAATTGATAAAATATGCAGCTTCTTTTAAGGGCAAAAAGGGACCGAGAATTGACTATAAGTTAAAAAAAGATAAAAATAAACCAAAATTAGACAATCTAAAAGCGATAAAAACAGCTATGAGCTTTAAGCTTGCCGGTATTGATTTTCCTACTCTTAGCTTTGGTGTGATGGAAAGTTTTGCAGAGTTTGCATCCAATATTTTGGATGATATTAGTCGTGATTATGAAATGGATGGAGTTTGTTTTAACGGATCTTTGTTTGAATCAGCAAATCTTATCAATAAATTTTATACAATTACAAAAAAGAATTATAAAGTTTATTTGCATAAAGAGTTTACTTTGGATGATATGAATCTAGGTTATGGGATCATAAATGCAGCTTGCAAGAAATGATAGATACAGACTAAAAGTGGAGGGAATTGTTCAAGGGGTCGGATTTCGACCTTTTGTTTACCAAATCGCTTTAAAAAATGGGATAAAAGGCTTCGTTAATAATTCAAGTGAGGGTGTTTTTATCGAAATTGAGGGCAAAAAGGAAGATATCGAAAACTTTTTAAGTGATCTTAATGACTCTTTGCCGCCACTTGCTAAAATCAACAAGATTGAAAAAAGTAGAATTGAACCTAAAAATAGCAATGATTTTAAAATCATACAAAGCTCTATTACAGATGTAAAATCAGCTTTGATATCCCCCGATATAGCTATTTGCAAAGATTGTTTAAAAGAGTTAAGAGATAAAAAAGATAGAAGATATAATTATTTTCTAATAAATTGTACAAATTGCGGACCCAGATATACTATCATAAATACGGTACCCTATGATAGAGTAAATACTTCAATGAATAGATTTAAAATGTGTTATGAATGCGAAGAAGAATACAAAAATCCACTTGATAGAAGATACCATGCTCAGCCCATTTCTTGCTATAAATGCGGACCCGGTATAAAGTTTTACAAAACTCGTACAAAAGAAGTTTTAAGCTTTGGCGAAGAAGCTATAAAACTTTGTGCTAAAAGTATAAAAAGAGGCAATATTGTAGCTATAAAAGGGCTTGGCGGATTTCATTTAGTTTGTAGTGCTGTAAATCCAAAAGCGGTAAGGCTTTTACGAAAAAGGAAAAACAGACCCTCTAAGCCGTTTGCCGTTATGTTTAAGAGTTTGGAAGATATAAAAAAAGTTGCAGTTTTAAATCAATTTGAAGAAAACTTGATACAAAGTAAAGAAAAACCTATCGTTATAGTAAAGAAAAAAGAGCTCCATAAGTTTAGAAAAAGAGAGTTGCCTATTACCTCGTTTGTAGCTCCCGGAATTGATAGAATTGGAGTCTTTTTGCCATATACTCCACTTCATTATTTGCTTTTTGACTATCTTGAGTGTCCGGTGGTAGCGACAAGTGCCAATCTAAGTGATGAGCCTATTATAAGATATAAAGATGAACTTTATGAAAAATTAAGCAGTGTTGTGGATTTTGTCCTTGATTTCAATAGAGATATCGTGAATGCCTGTGATGATAGTGTCGTACAAGTGGTTGCAAATGAAAAGCAAACTCTAAGACTATCTCGCGGATATGCACCAAAATATATAAAGTTATCTCACAAATTGGATAATAAAATTCTTTGTATAGGAGCAAATCAAAAAAATACGATTACTTTAGCTTATGAGGATACTTTGGTTGTAAGCCCTCATATAGGAGATCTTACCTCTATTGAGGCTATGGAATATTTTGAAAGAACGATTGAGAGTTTTAAAAGATTTTATGATTTTGAGCCTGATGTCGTGGTGCATGATAAGCATCCTTTTTATGAAACTACAAAGTGGGTAAAACAGTTAAAAGCAACAAATGAAAAACTAAAGATTTATGAACTTCAGCATCATTATGCACATATACTTTCTTGTATGGCTGAATTTGACTTGAGTAAAAAGGTACTTGGATTTAGTTTTGATGGCACTGGTTATGGAGATGATGGGAATATTTGGGGTGGTGAAGTTTTTAAGTGTGATGAAAAAGAGTATGAAAGAGTATATCATTTTAAATATATAAAACTTTTAGGAGGCGATAAAGCTATAAAAGAGCCAAGAAGGATGGCACTTAGTCTACTTTTTGAAAATTACCCTTTGCAAGAAGTTTTAGACATGAATATCGCTATTGTTAAAAATTTTAGCAATATACAAATAAAAAACTTTTATAAAGTATGGCAAAATTGCTCTTTACAAACAAGCTCTGTAGGAAGATTGTTTGATGGGATTGCTAGCTTGTGTGATATCTTGCAAATTAGTAATTATGAGGGGGAAAGCGGACTGTTAATCGAGTCGTTTTTTGATGAGGATATGCATGAATTGCTGCCATATAATATAAAAGAAAAAGAGATAGATTTAAGTGATGCTGTAAATAAAATCATAAATATAATGTGTGAAAATAAAAATATAAATGATAAAAAAACTATAATATCATCAATGTTTATAAATACAATAGCTCAAATAATTATAGATATTTCAATAAACTCAAATCTTGATATTGTGTTGAGTGGAGGAGTTTTTCAAAATAAAACTCTTTTGAATATGGTAGTAAATAAGTTAAAAAATATAGATAAAAAAGTATATTTTCAAAGACACACTCCCATAAACGACGGAGGCATCTCTCTAGGCCAAGCATGGTGGGCAGTAAAAAATAATCTACTATAAATCTTTAAATAAATATATAAAAAACTGACTTTACACACTATAATGAGCAAAACTCGTTATAGTGGCAGGAACTCAAAGTCCCTATAGCCCCCTTTTTTTTAAGCTTGCGAAAAGTAAGACTTTTCGAGAAAAAAGTGTGTAAGGTCAGTAAAAAAGTCAAATAAATAAGGTGATAGTGATAGTATAAAGTACTATCACCTGATCTACCATATCGCATCATAATTTTCATTAAAGGCGGTTTAGCTTTTTTAGTAAGTCATGCTTAAACTTTTCAAAATCAGGCAAATTTAGGTTTGCCTCTCTTTGTTTTTTACCCCACATAGACTCAGGATAGTATGAGTCTTCTTCAAATCTTGCCATCACATGTATATGCAAGTGAGGTAGATAGTTGCCGAATATAGCAATATTTATCTTTTTTGGATTATAATATTTTATCATCTCTTTTTCGATTAGCAACATCGTTTGAAAGAGTATATTGCGAGTTTTGTCATCACAATCACTCAACTCTTTATATTTTTTCTTAGGAAAAATTTTTATCCAAGGTATCTGGGAATCTTCTTTTTCTATGTATAATATTTTATTTTCATATACCACTATATATGCCTTTTTTTGAAAAAATTATATCTAAATTTAAGTATAATTACCACATAATCATTTATTTTAATATTTAATTTGGAGAGGTAATAACTCATCTATTCTTTCCAACTCTTGAGTTCTTTCTGATAAAATTTTTACAGTTACATTCGCAAAGTTTATTTTTTTATCTGGGTCATACCAATACTCTTGGGCGAGGTTTATCTTGCCAAAGAATATGTTCACTACCTTTTGTAAGTTGGTCTTTTTGAGAACCTACTTCTGCAACAATTTGAGATATGAAAGATTTTTCATCTTGAAATCTTGGGTTATTTTTCGTTTCTTCATAATCTTGAGGGTAAATAGAAACAATTTTTTCGGCTATATCTCTCGCACTGAATCGCTCATTAGGATTATCTTGTAAAAGTTTAACAATTTTTTTGCCTGAGATATTTTAGACATCTTTTTTCCTTTTGTGTTGCTAATGGTTGAAGATAGCCAATAAATTGCCACTATGTAATTTATTGGATACTCTGTTTTGTTATAAGCTTAGTAAGCTTCTTTCCTATGAGCAATTCTAATA
>WFMT01000008.1 GCA_015488975.1 Campylobacteraceae bacterium
CAATCACACCAATATACTGATATCCGTTCCTATCAAGCACAACATTTTCTATACCTTTTTGCTTAAGATTCTCGGCAAATATTTTACCAATTTCTTTAGCACTTTGCTCATTTGATTTTAAATCCAATTTTTTACCATCAATTGCACAAAGAGTAACTCCGTTTACATCATCAATAGCTTGAGCATACAACCTTCTGTTTGATTTATAAATAGTGATTCTAGGAATTGACGAAGTTCCACTAATTTTACCCCTAATTCTTCTTTTTCTTTTTATTCTTAGGGCATTTTTTTGTTTTAATATTTTATTTCTCATTTTTATTACCTTTTATTATTTACCAGTTTTTCCGGCTTTTCTGATAATTGTTTCTTCCACATATTTGACACCTTTGCCTTTATACGGCTCAGGAGGTCTAAAACTTCTTATATCAGCTGCAACTTGTCCAACTACTTGCTTATCATCACCTTTTATAGTAACAATATTCTTTTCAACATTTATAGTTATATTTTTTGGAAAATCATAATTTATAGGATGAGAAAAACCTAAACTTAGCTCTAAAGTATTACCTTTTACAGCAGCCTTATAACCGACTCCGTTAATCTCTAGTTTCTTTTCAAAACCTTTTGTAAAACCAATAATAACATTATCGCTCAAAGACCTGTATGTTCCCCAAAATGCTTTGCTTTGCCTATCATCCCCTTTTGGAGAAAATATAATCTGGTTATTTTCTATTTTTGCAAAAACATTATCTTTTGTATCTATCTCTTTTGAAACTTTACCGCTTCTAAAAATTATTTTACCGCCTTCAATCTTAACTTCAATTCCTGATGGAATATCTACAGGCAGCTTACCTATTCTTGACATATTTTTCCTTTTTATTTGTCTACAAACAAGCTATTTACTTGCTTGAATGCCATAAAAGTCCGACTACCAAATGCTACAAAGCAATTCGCCGCCAACTCCAATTTTAAATGCTTCTTCATTGCTCAATATACCTTTTGATGTACTTAAAACATAAGAACCATATCCGTTTTTAAATTTTTTGATTTCATTAGAACCTTTATAAACTCTTCTACCGGGCTTAGAAATCTTTTTAAGCTCAGTTATAACACATTTACCAGATTCATCATATTTTAAAGTTACTTTTATAAACTTTTTCACATTTTCTGCTTTAACATTATAATCTTCTATGTAACCTTTTTCTTTAAAAATTCTAAGAACACCCTCAATTAAATTTGAATGAAGTAAAGTTGTTGTTTCTAATCCTCTCATTGATGCATTTCTTATTCTGGTTAATGCATCAGATACCATATCATTTATCATTTATATTCCTTACCAACTAGCTTTTTTAAGTCCGGGGATTAGCCCTTCATTAGCCATTTTTCTAAGACAAATCCTACAAATACCAAAATCCTTGTATACAGAATGTGGCCTTCCGCATATTTGACATCTTGTATAAGCTCTCACACTAAATTTTGGTTTTCTTGCCCTTTTTGCAATCATTGATTTCTTAGCCATTATTTTCTTCCTTTTGCAAATGGAATTCCAATTAATTCCAACAATTTAAAAGCACCTTTATCATCATCAGATGTAGTTACTAAAGTTATATTCATACCATGAGTTCTAAGTATAAAATCATATTCAATCTCAGGAAACATTAACTGTTCATCAAGTCCAAAGTTGTAATTTCCTCTACCGTCAAATCCGTTTCGAGGTAATCCTCTAAAATCTTTTACCCTAGGAAGTGCAATTGAAATTAACTTATCCAAAAATGTATACATCCTGTCTTTTCTCAATACTACTTTTACACCAACAGGATAACCTTCTCTTACTTTAAAACCCGCAACAGATTTTTTTGCCATAGTGACTACAGCATGCTGTCCAGCAATAAGCGAAATGGTATCTTGTATATTTTGCATAATTTTTGCATCTTTTGAAAATTCTCCTGTACCTACACTTATAATAACTTTTTCAACTTCAGGAATCAGCATGGGATTTTCTACATCTAACTCTTTCATTAGAGCCGGCTTAATTTCATCAGTATATCTCTTTTTTAATCTATCCATCTACTAATCCTCAACTTTTTCTACATTTGATATATGCAAAGGTTTTTCAATACTCGCAAAACCACCTTTTGGATTTTTATCAGTTGGTTTTACAGCCTTTTTAACAACTTTGCACCCGGCAACTACAACTTGTGAAGTTTTAGGAAGAACCTGTAATACTTCAGCTATTTTTCCTTTGTCATCGCCAGCTATAACTTTGACTTTATCACCTTTTTTGATTTTAAATTTAACAGCCATTATAATACCTCCGGAGCAAGTGAAACAATCTTCATAAAATTTGCATATCTTATTTCTCTGCCTACTGGACCAAATATTCTTGTCCCGATAGGATCTTTTTTAGCATCAAGTATTACTGCCGCATTTTCATCGAACCTGATAAGAGAGCCATTTTCTCTTTGTACCTCTTTTTTAGTCCTTACAATAACAGCTTTTATTACTTGACCTTTTTTAACTTTTCCGTTAGGTATTGCTTTTTTTACACTTGCTACTATTACATCACCTAAAGTAGCATATCTTCTTTTGCTGCCACCAAGTACCTTTATACACATTATCTCTTTTGCACCGCTATTATCTGCGATTTTCAATCTTGTAAAGCTTTGGATCATATCTCATCTCCTGCTGCTGTAGTATCAACTTCTACTTTTTTGATACTAAGATCTACACCTTCAATACTTTTAAGTCTAAACGCCTTATTTTTACTGATTGGTCTACATTCAACTGCACTTACAATATCACCTACATTCGACTGGTTATTTTCATCATGAACTAAATATCTTTTAAATTTTTTTACAAATTTTCTATATCTTGGGTGCATAACTCTTCTCTCTACCATAACAGTAGCCGTTTTTTCTCCAGCTTTTTGTACCACTACACCTTGTATTACTCTTTTTAAAGAAGCCATCGCCTAAACCTTACTAATTTTTATTTTGAAGAGCTGAGATAGCTGTATTAATTCTTGCAATATCTCGTCTTGCTTCTTTTATCTCATTTGGATTTGTTAACTGCATAGTTTTAAGCTTTGCTTTAAGCTTAAATATGAGCACCTTTTTTTCCTTTAACATTTCATTAAGCTCTTTTAATGATTTTTCTTTTAAATCAATATATTTCATTCTCGCCATCCCTCGTAACAATTTTTGTCTTAAATGGAAGCTTGTGCATTGCCAATGTAAGAGCAGCTCTTGCCAATTCTTCGTTTACTCCTGCCATTTCAAATATAATTCTTCCTGGCTTTATATTCATAACCCATTGATCAACTGCACCTTTACCTTTACCCATTCTGACTTCAAGTGGCTTAGAAGTAAGTGGCTTATCAGGAAAAACTCTTATCCAACTTTTAGCCATTCTATTAACTTTTCTTGTCATAGCAACCCTGGCAGCTTCTATCTGTCTAGAGTTTATCCTTCCAGCTTCAGTTGCTTTCAATGCAATCTCGCCAAAAGCCATAGAGCTTCCTCTGTAAGATTTACCTCTATTTCTACCTTTTTGTTGCTTTCTATATTTTGTTCTTTTTGGCATCAACATGACTAATTTCCTCTTCTATTTCTTCTATTGTCTCGTCTTGGCTTGCGTGAAGATACCTCAGGAGCAATACCTTTTGTTAAAACTTCACCTTTAAATATCCAAACTTTTACTCCTATAATACCATAAGCAGTCTGTGCTTCTGCAAAGCCGTAGTCAATCTTGGCTCTTAAAGTATGCAATGGAACCCTTCCCTCAAGATACCATTCAGTCCTTGCCATTTCAGCTCCGCCTAAACGACCGGCAACAGAAATTTTTATACCTTTTGCACCTGATTTTAATGCATTTTGAATAACTTTTTTCATAGCTCTTCTAAAAGCAATTCTTCTTTCTAATTGCATTGTCACATTTTCAGCTGCTAATTGTGCGTCTATTGCACTTTTTCTAACTTCTTGGATATTGACATTTACATCTTTTCCAATAAGGCTGTTTAATTTATTTTTTAATTTTTCAATATCCGCACCTTTTTTACCTATAATAATACCAGGTCGTGCAGCAACAACAGTAACTCTCAGCTTTTTTGCTGTTCTCTCTATGATAATCTGAGAAATTCCAGCATAATATAACTCTTTTTTAAGAAATTTTCTTATTTTATAATCTTCGCCAATATTTTCTGACAGGTTACTCCCAGGAAACCATCTTGAATCCCAATTTCTATTGATCCCTAATCTTAGTCCAATAGGATTTACTTTTTGTCCCATACTAATTATCCTTCTTCTGTTCTTTAGCTACTTCTACAAAAATATGTGAAGTTGGTTTTCTTATTGGAGTTGCTCTGCCTCTTGCTCTTGGTCTAAATCTTTTAAGAACAGGGCCCCTGTCTACTCTGCATGAACTAATTATCACTTCCTCAGGCTCAAAACCACCGTTTGCAACCGCACTTGCAATTACTTTTGCGATTATTTTAGCAGCTTTATTTGGCATAAATTCCAAACTAGCAAGAGCAAGCTCAGCATTCATTCCCTGAACTTCTCTACTGATTAATCTAGCCTTTGTAGATGATAATCTTATAAATTTTAATGTTGATTTTCCCATCATCTATCCTTTATTTACCAATTTTTTTCTGAACAGAGCCTTTGTGACCCTTGAAAGTTCTAGTTGGTGCAAATTCGCCAAGTTTATATCCTATATGATTTTCAGTAACATAAATCGGAACAAAATTTCGTCCATTATGCACATTGAAAGTAAGTCCCATCATTTCAGGAGTAATTGTGCTTCTTCTTGACCAAGTTTTTATAGGTTTATTATCTTTTGCATCTTTTGATTTGATAACCTTTTTAATCAAATGATCGTCAACAAAAGGACCTTTTTTTAGACTTCGTGCCATTTATTTTCCTTTTCTTCTAGATATTATCAGTTTATCACTGGCTTTTTTACCTCTTGTTTTATAACCTTTTGTTGGTTTTCCCCAAGGAGTAACAGGATGACGACCGGAGTTTGTTTTTCCCTCACCACCACCGTGTGGGTGATCTACTGGGTTCATAGCACTTCCTCTTGTCTGTGGTCTTATCCCTCTGTGCCTATTTCTACCAGCTTTTCCAATAACAACATTTGCCCAATCCTCATTACCTACAACTCCGACAGTTGCCATGCATTCAGACAAAACCTGTCTCATTTCACCACTTGGAAGCCGCAATACAACATATTTTTTTTCTTTTCCCATAAGTTGTGCATATCCACCTGCACTTCTGGCTATCTGTCCGCCTTTACCAATTTTCATCTCTATATTATGAATAATAGTACCTACTGGTATATTTTTCATTTTCATGGCATTACCAGGTTTTATGTCAAGTCCACTTTCTGCCGCAGCGACTTCATCGCCTACTTTTAATCCAGACGGTTGAAGAATATATCTTTTATCGCCATCTTTATAGTTTATAAGTGCAATTCTACAGTTTCTATATGGATCATATTCTATAGTAGCTACAACTCCTGGAACTCCAAATTTTTGTCTTTTAAAATCAATAATCCTATATTGCTTTTTAACACCGGCTTCTTTATGCCTTGAAGTTATCCTGCCGTTATTATTTCTGCCTGCAGTTGCTTTTAGCTTTTTCAATAATTTTGGAACTCTTGGCTTTGATGTTATATCGCTACTGTCAAGTCCAGTTACATATCTTCTACTTGGTGTATATGGTTTATAAGTTTTAATTGCCATCTTATACCTCCACGCTTTCTATTGAAGCACCTTCAGGTAACTTGACATAGAATTTTTTATAATTTGCTCTTTTTCCTTCAAGACCTCTAAATCTTTTGACTTTACCATTAACTCTCAAAGAATTTACTTTTAAAGGAATAAATCCAAAATAATTTTTCAAAACTTCTTTAAGTCTGTTTTTTGTCATTTTAGGACTTGTTTGTATAACAACAACCCCATCTTCTTGAAGGCCCAAACTTTTTTCAGTATAAAGTATTGCTTTTATATCAGTTATATCTGCCATCATTAGCCCTCTTTCGTTAAATTTTGCAAAACAGTTTTTTCTATCACTACTGAATGATAAGCTGTTACAAGATAAGCATTTAATTCATTTGGTTCTACCAGGTAAGCATTACTCAAATTTCTAAATGCATAAAAACTTTTTTCATCTATTAATTCTTTGACTACAAGCACATCTCTAAGTTTCAAAGTTTTGACTATATTTGCTGCATCTTTTGTCTTGCCTGAATCAACATTAAGTGAGTCAACTATAAAAAGTGCCCCATTTTCAGCCTTTTCATGCAATGCATATTCTAATGCCAATCTTTTTTGTTTTTTATTTACTTTTTGAAAATAATTCCTATTATTTTTAGGACCATGAGCAATTCCACCACCTACCCAAATAGGACTTCTGTTAGATCCAGATCTTGCTCCACCTTTTCCTTTTTGACTCCAAGGTTTCTTGCCACCGCCTCTTACTTCACCTTTACTTTTTGTTTTGGCTGTATTGGCTCTCATGGATGCAAGATATGACTTTACATATAAATACAGATTGGAAGAATTTACTTCTGCAAACTCTTTTGGAAGCTCAATCTCACTTGCTCTTTCAAATTTTTCATTTAATACAATGGCTTTACTCATTTAATAATCCTTATCTTCCCTACACTTGCATTTGCACCGGAAACAGCGCCTTTTAAAACTAAAATCCCATTTTCCTCG
>WFMT01000009.1 GCA_015488975.1 Campylobacteraceae bacterium
ATCTTGAGAGTAGTTTAAATATAGTCCAAGCATTTGAATATGAAAAAAAGTTTGATTTTTTGATAATTGAGGGGGCTGTTTCAAAAGACTTTATAAGAGCTGGAATTAACTTTTATGAAAAAGTAAAAAATCTTGCAAAAAATGCAAAATACATTATAGCCCTTGGAACTTGTGCAACTTATGGAGGAATTTTCAAAGAAAAAGATCCTGAACATATAACCGGAGTATTGTATGATAAAGATAAAGCAAACGGGCTTTTAAGCAAATTTAAATCTAAAACTTTTAATATTCCAGGTTGCCCGGCTCATCCACAATGGCTTGTTTTTACTCTTGATACACTAAATGATTTTGGAAAGATTTTAGTGGATGATTTAAGCAGACCAAAAGAGATCTTTGGATATTTAACACACCACGGATGTACTAGAAACGAATACTTTGAATGGAAAGTTGACAGTAAGGATTTTGGAGAAAAAGAGGGGTGTCTTTTTTATCTTCAAGGGTGTCGTGCTCCTGTAACCCATGGAAGTTGCAATAAAATATTATGGAATGAAGTAAACTCCAAAACAAGATCTGGAAGCCCTTGCTTTGGATGCACAGAGAGTAACTTTCCAAGAAATAATATGTTCGAAACTAAAACATTTATGTCAATACCTGCTGATTTGCCAAATGGTGTGTCTAAGAGAGCATATCTTACGATTACCGGAATTGCCAAAGCTTTTCATATAAAAAGATTAAAAGAGAAGTTAATGTGAAGCGAGTTAGTAAAGAGATTGTAGAAAAGATTGAGGGCGAAGCCAAGCTTGAGTTGGTATGGGAGGATGAAAAAGTAGTAAATTCCAAAATAAAATTTTTTAGTTATCGTGGCATGGAAGAGATTATCGCCGGCAAAAATCCGTTGGATGCACTAATTCTTACTCCAAGGGTTTGCGGTATCTGTGGGCATGCTCAACTTATGGCTTGTGTCCATGGGCTTGAAGATGTTTATGTGAATAATGGGATAAAATTGCATATATCTCAAAAAGCCAAATCTATTAGAGATATAACACTTGATTGTGAAATCATACAAAATCATTTAAAATGGCTTTTTTTTATAATAATGCCTATTTTATATAAAATAGACAGTAAAGTATTTCCCAAAGATAAAATTTTTCAGGCATTAAATATTGCTCAAAAAACCAATAGGATTATAGCTACTTTTGCAGGACAATGGCCCCATAATTCTTATATGATTCCAGGAGGCATTGCCAGTGATCCTACATTTGTAGAAATTTTTCAAGCAAATAGCCTTATTGATGAGGTTATACTATTTTTTGAAGAAGTAATTCTAAAAAGTGATATTAAAAATATTGTTGCTATTGATAATTTTAAAAGTTTACTTTTATATGATGGTATTTTGAAAGATGCTGTAGATATAATGGAAAAAAAAGATTTACAAGATTTGGGAAAAGCTCATGATAGATTTATTGTTTTTGGAGAAAATTCTATATTTGAAAGAGGAAAGGCTATAAAAACTACTGCAAGAAGTGTAAATGAAAAATATATTAAAGAGGAGGTTTTGGACTTTACTTTTGCTAAAAATGTAAAATATAACGGAAGATTTTATGAAGTAGGTCCTCTCTCCCGTGCGATAATAGCAAAAAATCCACTTGCTAAAAATATTCACAGACAATATAAAGATTCTGTTCTTAATAGGATAGTTATGAAAATTATGGAGATAGCATACCTTAGTTATCAAGTAAAAAAGAGTTTAAGCAGCATTAACTTAAATGAAGAGTCTTATATAAAACCAAAAGTAAAAATTGAAGCTCTTGAGGGTGAAGGACACGGTTTTGCCGAGGCTGCAAGGGGATCTTTATATCATAATATAAAAATAAAAAATGGAAAAATTGCAAATTACGATATCATCACTCCAACACAATGGAATCTTGGAAACTCTATCAATGAAAATAAAACTTCTACTTTGCAACAAGCACTTTTAGGACTTAAGAGTAAAGAGGTAGTAGCACTTGTTTTTAGAAGTTTTGATGAATGCTCCGTTTGCACTACTCAGTAATAACAAAATAGATATATTTTAAGCCGCAATCAATACAAAGAATTTATTTTACACTTAATAGCATATTTTAATCAAATTTAAAGCTTACTTGATTTATCATTTGATAAATGAACATTCATACAGGAGGTTGAAAATGAATAAATCTGATAAATCTTTAAAAAAGATTTTTAAGAGTCGGCTCGAAAAATTGGCTAAATTTCCAAAGCTTGATGAGAATAAATCTATAACATCAGTTATGGAAGAAGAGGGGATAAACAGAAGAGATTTTATGAAATGGGCAGGAATGATGACTGCACTTTTAGGATTGTCTTCTAGTTTCGTTCCGACTGTTGCAAAGGCTGCGAAACTTGCAGATAGATTGCCGGTTATTTGGCTGCACATGGCAGAATGTACGGGATGTAGTGAAAGTTTTATAAGAACAGCAACACCTACGGTAGATAGCTTAATCTTTGATTATATATCCTTAGATTATGATGATACATTGATGGCAGCTGCTGGATGGCAGGCTGAGGCTAACTTGGAAAGTTCTATGAAAAAACACTATGGCAAATATATTTTGATGGTAGAAGGGGGTATTCCTTTGTCTGATAGCGGAGATTATCTTACACTTGGTGCTGAAGCTATAAAAGGTGAAGATAGAGCAAAGAAAGTTGCAAAAGGAGCAGCAGCTATATTCGCCATAGGAACATGTTCTAGCTATGGAGGAATTCAAGCTGCCGCACCAAATCCTACCGGAGCAGCGGCTCTTAGTAAAGTTATAAGTCAGCCAGTGATAAATGTACCTGGATGTCCGCCAAGTGCCAAAAATATTGTTGGTTCACTACTTCATTTTATACTGTTTGGAACACTTCCAGCACTTGATGCTTTCAATCGCCCTAAGTGGTCTTACGGGCATAGAATTCACGATCTTTGTTTTAGAAGAGGTCACTTTGATGCGGGTGAATTTGTAGAACAGTTTGGAGATGAAAATGCAAAAAACGGATTTTGTCTTTATAAAGTAGGATGCAAAGGTCCATATACATTTAATAATTGTGGAACACAAAAATTTAACCAACATACATCCTGGCCTATACAAGCAGGTCATGGTTGTATCGGATGTAGTGAGCCTGATTTTTGGGATACGATGAAACCTTATGAAGAGCCTGTGGCAGATCATTTATATCAAACTGTTTTTGGGGGTCTTGGTGCTGATGCTACGGCAGATAAGGTGGGTGTTGGTTTGCTCAGTATAACCGCTATAGGTATAGCCGCACATGCTGTTATCTCATCTATTAAGAAACCAAAAGAATAATTAAGGAGAATTTTATGGCAACAAAAAGAGTAGTAATAGATCCCATAACAAGGATAGAAGGACACTTAAGAGCTGAAGTGGTTGTTGATGAAAAAAATATTGTAAAAGAGGCTTATGTTAGCTCTACGCTGTTTCGAGGCTTGGAGATCATAGCAAAAGGAAGAGATCCAAGAGATACTCCTTTTATGATGCAAAGGATTTGCGGGGTTTGTACATATTCACATTATTTAAAAAGTACGATGGCTATAGAAGATGCACTTGGCATAGTTCCTCCTTTAAATGCCAAACTTGTGAGAACTCTTATGAATGCAGCATTGTTTATGCATGACCATCCTGTTCATTTTTATCAGCTTTCAGGAGTTGACTGGGTGGATATTGTTTCAGCTTTAAGTGCCGATCCTAAAAAAGCTAGTGAATTAGCTTTTAAATACAGTGACAATCCTATGGCAACAGGCGAAAATGAACTTAAAGCAGTGCAGGAGAAAGTGGCTAAATTTGCAAAATCTCCTTCAGGCTTAGGACCATTTGCAAATGCTTACTGGGGACATCCGACTTATCATTTTACTCCTGAGCAAAATCTTATTGGACTTTCACACTACTTAAAAGCTCTCGAAATGCAACGAACTGCAGCTCAAATGCTTGCAATTTTCGGTGGGAAAATGCCTCATCCTCAAAGCTTAACAGTCGGTGGGGTTACCTGTATTATGGATTTGCTCAATCCTTCAAGGCTTGGAGCTTATATGGTTAAATTCCAAGAAATGGCAAATTATATCAATAATGCTTATCAAGCTGACATAATAATGGCAGCCCAAGCTTACAAAAACGAACCAAGTGTAACAATGCCAGCAGGTATAAAAGATTTTATGTCATATAAAGATTTTCAAGTGGGAAGAGATGATTTTATATTTGATGGTGGCTATATTACCGGCTTTGATATCACAAAAGTATTTGATATAAAGAAAGAAAGTATAACAGAAGATGCTACACATTCATGGTATAAAGATGATGGTCCTTTGCAGCCATACAATGGAAAAACAAGACCGGAATATACCGGATTTGTTGATGGCAAGAGCATAAACGGTGAAGGGGAGATGGTAGGTAGTAAACTCATCAATGAAAAAGAAAAATATAGTTGGATAAAGTCTCCAAGATACAATGGAAATCCTATGGAAGTAGGACCGTTGGCCAATATGGTTGTAAATTATGCAAGAGGGAATAAAAGAGTTGTCAAAGCAGTTGATAACTTTTTAAAAAGAACAGGTCTTCCTGCTTCTGCACTTTTTACTACACTTGGAAGAACCGCAGCAAGAATGTTGGAGTCAAAAGTTATAGCTGATAATGCTCTTACGGCTTTTCACAATTTGGTTGAAAATCTAAAAGTTGACCAAACTACTTGTTCGCCTTATGTTATAGATAAAAACAAAGAATACAAAGGCTTGGGAATAGGCGAGGTTCCAAGAGGAATGCTTAGCCATTGGGTGAGGATAAAAAATGGAGTTATAGAAAACTATCAGGCAGTTGTACCAAGTACCTGGAATGCAAGCCCTATGGATAAAAATGGAAAACACGGACCTTATGAGGCAAACTTATTGGGACTTAAGATAGATGATTTAACAAAACCGCTTGAGATAATCAGAATTATACATTCATTTGATCCTTGTATTGCATGTGCGGTTCATGTTATGGATGTAAAAGGAAAAGAGATAGGAAGTTATAAGGTAGATCCACTATATGGTGGATGTAGTATTTAAGGAGATATTATGACTAAAGTAAATGATTCAGAGTG
>WFMT01000010.1 GCA_015488975.1 Campylobacteraceae bacterium
ATATTGCAGCAGTCATCTCTTCGCTACTTGCATTTAGATACTCTTCTTCAAGTTGTGATATTTCAAGTGCTGTTTTTCTGTTTGACAATTCTTGGGAAAATTGTTTTACTTTATTCTCTTCTTTTAACTCTGCAGCTAATATAATTTTTCCTATTTCAATAAGAAAAGAAGCCGGCATCAATACATCCATCATAGATCTTTCAACTTTGGAATACCATGTAAACATCAAAGCATTCTGTGCCAGAGTTATATTTAAAAACTGTTCTTTACTTAGATTATAGGGAGAAAGATCCATTTTTATACTGCTTTGCATCATTGAAGATAATGCAAAACCTCTTACAGTGGCCATTCCAAAAAGAGAAACAGCCTGATTTACACTCTTTATCTCTCTGGTAAAGCCATACAAAGGAGAGTTTGTCGCTTTTAATATATTTGCTGTTAGCATTGGATCTTTTTCTACAACTTGCACCAACTCTCTTAGAGAACTATTTTTTCTATTTGCAATTTCTTGTATTTTTATTATAGTTTCGTCTAATGGTGGAAAATTTTTAACCCTTTTTATAAGCGATTCATCCATTTTAAGTACCTTCTGTCATAAGTTTATTCGTAATTTTATCTTTTAAGAGTTTAGATTTTGCTTTTAAATACATATAAAGTAATTTTTTTGTAGAATTATAGAAATTTAATATGAAGGATAGAAGATGTCATTGAATGTTTATTATGATAAAGATTGTGATATATCACTTATAAAAAGCAAAAAAGTTGCTATGATTGGGTTTGGAAGTCAAGGTCATGCACATGCTGAAAATTTAAGAGACAACGGAGTCTCTGTAGTGGTAGGTTTAAAAAAAGGCGGAAACTCCTGGAAGAAAGCTGAAGCAAAAGGTTTTGATGTTTTTGAAGTAAATGAAGCTGTAAAAGATGCTGATGTTGTCATGATACTTTTACCCGATGAAATACAAAAAAAAGTATATGATGAACAAATAGCTCCAAACCTCAAAGATAATGCAACTATAGCATTTGCACATGGATTTAGCATCCATTATGGAAGAATAAAGCCTGCAAGCAATATAAATGTTATGATGGCTGCTCCTAAAGCTCCGGGACATACTGTAAGAAGTGAATTTGTAAGAGGCGGTGGCGTTCCTGATCTTATAGCGGTTTTTCAAGATCCAAACGGAAATACCAAAGATTTGGCTCTTTCTTATGCAAGTGGCATCGGCGGAGGAAGAACTGCTATCATAGAGACAACATTTAAAGATGAAACAGAGACTGATCTTTTCGGTGAACAAGCAGTACTTTGCGGCGGCTTGACTTCACTTGTAAAAGCAGGATTTGAAACATTGACTGAAGCTGGATATCCACCTGAAATGGCTTATTTTGAATGTTTGCATGAGATGAAACTTATCGTTGATTTGGTTTTTGAGGGAGGACTTGCAGAGATGAGATACTCTATAAGCAATACTGCTGAATACGGAGATATGGTAAGTGGTCCTAAAGTTATAAACGAAGAGTCTAAAAAAGCTATGAAAAAGATTTTGGATGAGATTCAAAATGGTAAATTTGCCAAAGATTTCATACTTGAGGGCGAGAGCGGATATCCAAGAATGACTGCTGAGAGAAATATGCTCAAAGCTCATCCGATAGAAAAAACAGGTTTAAAACTAAGAGCTATGATGCCTTGGATAAAATCAAACAAATTAGTTGATGAAGATAAAAATTAATCCTCTTAAGAGCAAGTTAAAATACTTGCTCTTACTTTAAAGATATCCCATGACAAAAAAAAGAAAGTATAAAAAAAGAGTAAAAAAAAGAGTTAGCTTTTTTCAAAAACATAAAAAGGGATTATCTGTTTTTATTGTTATATTATTGTTACTTCCTGTTGCCTATATCACTTATGAGTACACTCAAACTGTTTCAAATAAAAAAACAAAAGTATATCTTGATAAGAGTATCATCAAAAAGATGAATAAAATGCTACAAGAGCAAAAAAGAAAAGTTGATATCTTAAAAAAGGAGATAAAAAGAATATCGAAAGTAAAAAAAATAGATAAAAACAATAGTAAAAGAATTACAAAAGTAAAACTTTCTTCAGAAGCTATTGATTATAAAAAAAGCTTAAGCATAGAAACAAAGCAAAAAACAGCAAAAAGAGAAAAGAATATAACAGTTGTATCCAAAAAACCGTTACTTTCCATAATTATAGATGATGTATCCTTTCAAAGTGAAGTAAACAATATAAAAAAATTACCTTTTAAAGTGACTCCTTCGATATTTCCACCGACAAAAGTGCATCCAAATACTCCAAAACTTGCAAAGGAATTTAGCTTTTATATGGTGCACTTACCTTTACAGGCATACGACTATTC
>WFMT01000011.1 GCA_015488975.1 Campylobacteraceae bacterium
AGGTATATATGCCAGCAAGAGATGATGAACATTATCATGAGTTTGCATTTAATAATTCTCTTGAAGCTACAGTAGATGAAAAAAGACTAGAAAATTTGTATGAGAAAAATGTAATTGGATTTTTGGCTACAAAGGAGAATTTAGAAGACAAGGAGTTTATGGAGTATATAAAAGAGTTGATGGCTAGATTTCCGGATGTTACTTTTAAGGTATTTGGTTCTAACAGTAAGCAGCTAAAAGTGCTTTTTGGAGACAAGCAAGATTTAGAGTATTGTAAACTTACGGATATTTATGATTTGGCTCAAAACATTCAAATATATATAGACACAGACAACTCTTTGTATAGCAAGATGCTTGAAAAAATTACGCAGTCTTGCAGATATATATATACAATGAAATATGATACAGCTTTAATAGATACGACACTCTTTGAGCTTGATTGTTCTTTGCCAAGCAAAGTTATTTATGAGCATCCAGATCTTTTTGGCTTGAAGAAGAGCGAATTAGAAAACTTACATATTGTTGATGTTATCAATAAGATTTTTTTAGAAAAAACTGGCATAGATTATGCTAAAATTAATTTAACAATGAGCGTGTATGAATATATGCTTTTTCTAAGAGTACAGTGGGCATTAGAATCAAAAAGATTTATTAGTAATCTTTATGAGTACAGAAAGATTATTTTTCAAGATTTTATGACGTAGAACACCCTATGAAGAGAGCTATTTAAAAGCCGATATCAATTTTATAAAACCGAAGATTGATTGAAGTGTTTTACGAACGAGGCATATTGTGGTAGTATTTGTTGAAGATGAAAATAAAAATATTTTACTAAAGTACAGGGGTGTTTATGAACAACAATGAGGTATTTGTGCCAATAGGTTGCGATTGCTCAGTTGCATGGTATTTAAGAAATAATGGATACAGACAATATGCATTTCCTTTTGATTGGACAGTTGTTCCCATACAAAGCGCAATACAGCTTATAAATAATCGTTTTAAAGATTTTTTAAATATTGATAATTTGATTTTTTTGGAACCAACCAATAGGTTTTTATTTAAAGAAAATGGTATAGATGTTGAGATGACTGAAGATATTATTACCCCCGTGTATGATTCTAAATACAACATAATGTATGTTCATGATTTTTCACAAAAAGGTAAACAGGAATATGGTCTTGTCAGAGAAAAATATAACAAAAGAGTCAACAAGCTTATGGGCCTATTAAACGAAAAAAATACAAAAATTTATTTTATATACAACAATATATGTATTAATGAATGGCAAGAGTTACAATATACAAAAATAGACCGTGAATTTATTAAATTAAAAACACATGAAATATCTAAGCTAGATATTAAAGCCAGCAATGCCGTGTTACTATCCTTGCATGAGTTCAAAAGAAGAAAAAAGGAAAATATATTATGATAGTATGGCTAGCCTCATATCCACGTAGTGGAAACACATTTTTTAGAATAATCTTAAATTCTATTTTTGGTATAAAGACCTATTCTGTATATGATGATATTATAGATATAAGTGCTGATAAGAAAACTTCCGAAGTCGTTGGACATAAGTTCCTTCCCGAAGGCTTTGATATCTCACGGGCAAGACAAGAAAAAAAAATTTATTATATAAAAACACATGAGTTTTTTAGTGAGAGTATTGATGCGAGAGACAAGATAATCTATCTTATCAGAGACGGCAGGGAGAGTACGCTTTCTCTTATGAAATATATTAACAGCTACTCAAAACAAAAGCTACAATTAATTGATGTGATCGTTGGGAATACTTTTGTCGGAAAGTGGAGTAATCATGTACGCTCTTGGAATCCATATAATAGAGAAAATACTTTACTTGTAAAGTTTGAAGAATTAATCCAAGAACCCGTTGAATTTATAGAAGTAATATCTAGCTTTTTAAAGCTTGTGCCGGTTGGTGAAAAAATACCCACATTCGAGGAGTTAAAAAAAATAAATCCAAAATTTTTTAGAAGCGGAAAAACTGATACATGGAAACAGGAATATACACAAAGGGAGCATACTTTATTTTGGCTTTTAAACGGAGCTACCATGAATGAGTATGGATATGATAAAGACATTCCTTTTGTAGATAGGAAAATATTTAATAATTTGGCTATAAATAATTTTTTTCAAAAAGAAGATGAAAAACTGTTTTTTTCTCAAGAGTACAATAGATTTTATAATCAAATAGAGCTCCTTCAAGATCAAAAACTTTCTTTTGTTATATATGGTCACGGAACGGTAGGTAAAACGATTTTAGCACTAATGCGTGACAATGTCATTGCTTTTGTCGACCAAGAAAGCGACCTGATCTCTAAAGATATTCAAAAAAATGAGGTATATAATCCAAGCAATCTTTCAAATATGAAATATGACAAAATCATTATCAGTGTTCTTGGTCGTGAAGGTAAGATAGAGCATTATCTTACAAAAGAGCTTGGAGTTTTAAAAGAGAAAATTGTAAAGATACGTTTATGATTATGCGAAATGGTCAATAATGAATGATACAATTATAGATATGCCGAAAATAACAGTGATTACGGTGACATATAATGCTG
>WFMT01000012.1 GCA_015488975.1 Campylobacteraceae bacterium
ACCAACTATTGTTTTAAGTGCTGTTGATGCATTTTTTACATATATTATATTTGCCTTACTATCTGGTTCTTTTAAAAACATATAAACTATAAGTTTTAGATAATAATATGCAGCAATTGCACTATTTAAAACCATTAATATAGCAAGAAAAGTATTACCACTGTTTATTATAGCTCCTAAAAGATACAGCTTTCCCCAAAATAGAGCAAAAGGAGGGACTCCCGCTAATGAAAGCATAAATATAGCCATGATTGTCGCAGCTATTGGCTTTACAGTAACCATACCGGCAAATTTTTGATATGGATGATCATATTTTGCGGCAAATTCACTTTTTTTGTATCTTGATATCCATAGCATTGCAAATGCCCCAAGATTGGTAAAAGTAAACATTATCCAATACAAAAACAGAGCATTATGTGCTTGAGTAGTATTAATTAGTACAGCACTCATAACAAAACCGGCATGACTGATGGAACTGTATGCTAACATTCTTTTTACACTTTTTTGCACCAAAGCCATAATATTGGAAAAAGTCATTGTAATGATTATCATGGCATACAATACATAATATGCCCAGGAAATTCCAGCACTTATGAAAATATCAAAAAATCTCAGAGCCACTATTAATCCTGCTATTTTTGGAACTATTGAAATGTATCCAGCTGTCGCTGCACTTGCTCCTTCGTAAACATCAGGAACCCAGGTGTGAAACGGAATAAATGATAATTTAAATCCCAAAGCAGCAAACATAAACGCAATAGCGCCCAATAAAGGAATAATACTCCCGTAATCACCCGCTGATACAACCTTGGCTATTTGATGAAGCTCAACACTACCGGTTATAGCATAAAGTATAAGTGCCGAGAAAACAAAAAATCCTGCTGCCAAAGCTCCCATAGTAAAATACTTTATAGCTGCTTCAAATGACTTTTCAAGATTGTGCATTGCTATTATTGTATACAAAGACAAGCTTGCTGTCTCCAATCCAATAAAAATAAGCATCAGGTTATCACTTGCAACCATAAATTGAAATCCTGCTGTCATAAATAAAAATAGTGCAAAAAATTCAGGATGAGAGTACTCATGAAATCTTTTTGATGTTAATGCCAAAGGGATAAAAAGCATAGAGGCAACTAATATTATAATTTGACCAAGTACTGCGATACCATCATCCAATATCATGCCAAACATTCCTCTGCTTGGTCCGTTAAATCCTAAAACTACACCCAAATCAATCACAAGAACTAATATACTAAGCATTACATACAAGCTTTTTGATAAATCTTTCTTTATCAAGTCTATACAAAGTATTCCAAGTCCTCCAAAAATTACTATTATCATTGGCATAAGACTACTGATATTTAAAGATGATAGGCTTATTGTTATAGTTTGTAACATTACTTCGCCTCCTTAACTTTTTTAACCAAGATAAGTCTATCTTTGGTTGCTTGTGTTTGAGCTTTTAATCTCATAAGATTTAGCATTTTTTTCACACTATTATCTATTGGAGCTAAAACAGGCTTAGGATAAACTCCGAGCCACAATACTACTAAAACCATTGGGATTAGAGCCATCAACTCATTTTTATTTAAATCTTTTAATTTTTCATTCTCTTTACTCTTAGACTTTCCAAAGAATGATTCTCTGTATAAGTTTAACATATAAATAGCGCCAAGTATTATACCAGTACCTGCAAATGCTGTCAAAACAGGTGATACTTTAAAAAATCCTGCAAGCGATAAAAATTCACCCACAAATCCCATTGTAAGAGGCAAACCAACAGATGCCATCATAATAATACCAAATATAACTGCATATTTTGGCATAACTGATGCAAGACCACCAAATTCACTCATAAGTTTAGTATGTCTTCTGTCGTATATAACTCCAACAAGCATAAACAATGCTCCACTTACAACACCATGGCTTAGCATAAAAAATATAGATCCTGTTATACCTATAGCGTTTAAAGCAAATGTTCCAAGAACTATGACACCCATATGTGAAATAGAACTGTAAGCGATAACTTGCTTCATATCTTTTTGCGCAAATGCTACCATAGCCGTATAAATAATCATGATAATAGCCAAGATAGCTATAACGGGAGTAAAGTAAACACTAGCATCTGGAAAAAGAGGAAGTGAAAATCTTACAAAACCGTAAGTTCCCATTTTAAGCAAAACTGCTGCCAAAATGATTGAACCAATAGT
>WFMT01000013.1 GCA_015488975.1 Campylobacteraceae bacterium
TGAGCCAAGATTTATTGGAAATGAAAAAAAATATCTAAATGACTGTATAGACTCTACTTTTGTTTCAAGTGTTGGTAAATATGTTGATAGATTTGAAAAAGAGTTTGCTTCGTATGTTGGAAGTAAATATGCAATAGCTACAGTAAATGGAACTTCTGCTTTGCATATATCACTGCTACTATCAGATGTAAAAGCAGAGGATGAAGTTATAACCCAGCCTTTAACTTTCATAGCTACATGTAATGCTATAAGTTACATCGGTGCAAAGCCTGTTTTTGTGGATGTTGATTTGGACACTATGGGACTCTCCCCAAAATCTCTACAAGAATTTTTGGAGAAAAACTGTGAACTAATGGACAACTTTTGTATAAATAAAACAACGAAAAAAGTCATAAAAGCTTGTATTCCTATGCATACTTTTGGGCATCCCTGTAAAATTGATGAGATAAAAGATATATGTAATAAATGGCATATATCTTTAGTCGAAGATGCAGCGGAGAGTTTGGGTAGTTACTATAAAGGTGAACATACAGGAACTTTTGGCAAGCTTGGAGCATTTAGTTTTAATGGCAATAAAATCATCACAAGTGGCGGTGGCGGAGTTATAGTCACCGATGATGAAAAGTTGGCAAAAAGAGCAAAGCATCTCACGACCACTGCAAAAGTACCACACCCTTATGAATATGCACATGATGAGATAGGCTACAACTATCGCATGCCAAATATAAATGCTGCACTTTTAGTCGCTCAGCTTGAACAGTTAGATAAGTTTTTGAGAGACAAAAGAGATTTAGCATCAAAATATGAAGAATTTTTCAAAAATAGTAGTGAAATACAGTTTGTAGAGGAACCACAAAACTCAAAATCAAACTACTGGCTTCAAGCAGTTATATTAAAAGATATTGACTCAAGAGATAAGTTTTTAGACTATACAAATAAAAATGGAATTATGACAAGACCTATTTGGAAACTTATGAATGAACTAGAGATGTTTAAAGATTGTCAATGTGCTCATTTGGAAAATGCTAAGTATTTAGAAGAGAGAGTTGTGAATATTTCGAGTGGGGTAGTGGTGTAATGAACCTGATAAATGATATTTATTATAACGATGAGTATATATCTTTATATTTAAAAAAAGATGAAGAATTATTTAGCTTTAAATACGAAGAAGAGGAAAATATTTTTATCAATAAAACAATTAAGCGACCTATTAGAAAAATAGGAAACATAGAAATTGATGATGGCTTTTATGACTTGGAAACAGCATATGGATATGGTGGCTTCTATACAAATAATCTAGATCAAGAGTTTGTCGCAAGAGCTATGAATGCTTATAAAACTAAATGTAATGAAGAAAAAATAATAGCTGAATTTATACGTTTTCACCCTTTTAATAATTTTCCAACGAAATGTAATAATTTTTTAGATTTTAATGTATACGATAGGGATGTTGTTGTAAAAAAACTTTCAGATGATATTCTCAAAACTTACAATGCAAAAGTAAGAAATACAGTAAAAAGAGCTACTGAAAAAGTGCTATTTCAAGAGAGTGAAAATATAGCTAAGTTTATGGAGCTTTATAATGCAACAATGTTGAAAAACAATGCAAGTGATTTTTATTTTTTTGAAGAGAGTTATTATAAAAATCTTTTAAAAAATAAAAGTGTCAAACTCTATGAGCTTCTGTATGAAGAAAAAATTATAGCGATGGGATTTTTTATGTTTGGCAAATCAATAGGACATTATCACTTGTCTGCCAACACCCCTACTTCATATAAGATAAATGCAAATTATGCTTTATTGCATAATGTGTTTCAAATTACATATGATTTAGGATTAGAGTATTTTATGCTTGGAGGTGGAACAACTTCCGAAGCTGATGATTCTCTTTTAAAATTTAAAAAGAAATTTTCTAAAGATTTAAAACCATTTTACATTAGTGGTAATGTCTATAACAAAGAAATATATGATAAATATAATGAAATATGGAAGAGACAAAGCAAAGAAGATATAAAATACTTTTTAAAGTATAGACTGGAGATATAATGGGCGTATTTATAATAGCAGAAGCCGGTGTAAATCATAATGGTGATATAAATTTAGCAAAAAAGCTTATTGATGTTGCAGTAGAAGCTGGTGTTGATGCAGTTAAATTTCAAACTTGGAAAACAGAACTACTTGTAACAAAAGAGGCTGAACAAGCTGAATATCAAACAGAGAATACAGGTAGAAATGAATCACAATTTGATATGCTAAAGAGACTTGAATTAAGTTATGATGAATTTAGAGAATTAAAAAACTACTGTGATATCAAAAATATAATGTTTTTATCAACCCCAGATGAATTTGAAAGTGCAAACTTTTTATGTGAACTTCAAGAAATATTTAAAATAGGTTCAGGAGAGATAACAAATTTACCTTATCTTAGACATATTGGAAAACTAAATAAAAAAGTTATTTTATCAACTGGTATGGCAGATATCGGTGAGATAGAGGATGCTTTGGATGTATTAGTAGCTGCTGGAACAAATAAAAA
>WFMT01000014.1 GCA_015488975.1 Campylobacteraceae bacterium
AATCAAAGAAGCAGCTATATCATTAGATGGTCAAAGCTCCCATGGCATCTCTATCTCTGAGAAATCTCAAAAGAGGATCAAAGAGGCAACAAAGGGCTTTATAAGAAAGTATAGGATTATTGACTCAAGAAAAGAAGGCAGTGAGTGGATAGTTAAGCTTAAAATTAAAATACTAAGATACAAAACGCCAGGATTTAGTCCAAATAACAGGCGAAAGATAGCAATAATACCTTTTAAATATAAAAATAGTTATGATATTTTAGGAGTCAATGAAAGTGGAAAACAAATATCACAAAGATTTACCCAGGCACTTGTTTCAAAGATCACGCAGGCAAGAAAATTTACTGTTTTAGACAGGCAAAACAATAAATATTATCAAGGTGAAAAAAATTTTATACTTTCTGGCGATACAAATAAAAATGCTTTTTTAGAACTTGGCAGAAGACTTGGGACTGATTATTTGCTGATAGGTCAAATACTCAATTATAGTATTAAAAATATTGTAAATCATAATGATATAGGACTTCCTGAAACTTCTAAAACTGTATGCTATGCAACGGTATCTTACAGGATTTTGGTTATGGCAACACAACAGATAAAATGGAGCGAGACAATATCAAGAAAATTTAATCTTCCAAATAATTCCTCTTATGGTTCGAAAGAATCTTTGGTGGCAAAAACAACAAGTGATATTGCGGGAGTTATATTGAATCATATTTTAAGAAATATATATCCGCCAAGGATAATAATGGTAACTTCAAATAGTGTTGTTATAAACCAAGGAAGCAGCAGTGTGCATCAAGGAGAGATTTATAATATATATAAAACAGGTCAAAGGTTAGAAGATCCTTATACTCATGAATTTTTAGGTTATGATGAGATAAAATCCGGACAGATAGAGATAACTACAGTAAGGCCAAAGGTGTCTTATGCAAAAGTTTTATCAGGAGTGGCAAACAAAGGTATGATTTTGAGACAGGTTAAGAAAAAATCAAAACAATTTCACAGCGAAGGTGAAGCTACATCAAATGTAAAAATTACACCAAACGGAGGAGTTGTTCTTCCTTTTGATTAGATAAAATAAAACAATACGGGGATTTAAACACATAATTCCTGTATTGTTGTCTTTTTCATTTTGCAATCTATCTTCTTATCCTTTAAAAGCAAAGCTCAATCAAAGTTATGAGAGTGTAAAATTGTAATTGTTAAAATATAAAGTCGTTTTACTTATATAAGGTTTTTTTATGATTACGGTGAACATTGATGATAAAAAGATAAATGTCAAAGAGGGGACATTGCTGATTGAAGCGATGATTAAAAATGATATTTATATTCCTCACTTTTGTTATCATGAGGCTTTGGGACCAGATGGTAACTGTAGAATGTGTATGGTTGAAATAGAGGGACAAAAAAGACCCCAGATTGCTTGCGATACTCCTGTAAAAGAGGGCATGATAGTTAGAACAAAAGGTGAAAATATTGAAAAAGTCAAAAGAGGAATACTTGAACTTGAACTTATAAATCACCCCATAGATTGTCCTATTTGCGATCAAGCTGGAGAATGCAAACTTCAAGAGTATTATATGGAAGAAGGGCTTTATGACAGCAGACTTGATACCCCTAAAGTAAAAGCAAAAAAACATGTATATCTTGGTAGTGAAGTTATGCTTGACCAAGAAAGATGCGTACTTTGTAAAAGATGTGTCAGATTTACTGAAATTTATACAAAAACAGATGATTTGATAGTGGAAAAAAGAAGTGACCGTTCCGTTATAACTACATTTCCCGGAAAAAGTTTTGATAATCCCTATGGAGGCAATGTAGTAGATATTTGTCCGGTTGGAGCTTTGACAAATAGGGATTTTAGATTTAAAAAACGAGTTTGGTTTTTATCTCATGGCAACGGTATTTGCATGGAATGCTCAAGAGGATGCAATCTAAGAGTCGGACATGAAAAGGCAAAATATGAAGATGATATCATTTACCGCCTAAAGCCTAGAAGAAATGATAATGTGAATGGTTTTTTTATATGCGATACTGGAAGATACAGTTATAAAAAAGAAAATGAAAACAGACTTTTTGATCCTTTATATAAAAACAAAGAGATAGATTTGGAAGAGATTTTAAAAAAAGTAAAACTCTTTCTTGATAAAGAGCCAATTTTCGTAGTATCTCCTTCGTTGTCTCTTGAAGAGATGGCATATATAAAAATATTATCCAGGAAAAAAGATATTAGAGTCATAACTTCTCTTCAAGAGTATATTGATGAAAGTTTTGAAGATAATCTTTTAAGAACAAAACAAAGAGCATCCAATATAAACGGCATTAAACTTTTAGGTATTGAGGTGGCAGAGCATCTAAGTGCCACTTTGGAAGAGTACCAAAATATCATTATAATAGATCATAAAATCGCTCATTTGCAAAAAGATATTTTCAAATCTAAAACAGTACTTAACTTTACAACGAGCACTCAAGATTGTGAAAACTATGAATTTAATATACCAATAGCTTCTGTTTATGAAAAAAGAGGCTCATATATAAACTTTGAGTGGATTTTACAAAAAAGTGAAAAGATAGTGCATAAAAATCTACAGCCAAGAACACTCATAGAGCTTCTTTCTCACATAGAACATGAGTATATGGATGAAAAGAAAATATGGAAAGAATACCTTTGTAAAAATAAAATTTTTTCTAAAATAAATCTTGATTTACTTGATGCTTGCGGGTATAAACTTGAGGAAGAGGCATGAGCGGCATTTTGATATCTGTAGTTATTATCAATATCCTTATAGTTGTGATATTGTCTTTGGGAGGAGTTCCTGTCTTGGTATGGCTTGAGAGAAGAGTTGCGGGATTTATCCAAGATAGATCAGGTCCAAATAGATGTAATATCGCAGGATTTAGGTTGGGTGGTTTGATACAATCTTTTGCTGATATGTTAAAGCTTGTATTTAAAGAAGACTTATTGCCAAGTCATGTAAAAAACAGGTTTTATTTTTCTCTAGCTCCTACTATAGTGTTGTTTAGCTCTATTTTAACTTTTAGTATCATTCCTTTCGCAGATAACTTGATTATAAACGGTAAAAGTTATTCCTTGCAAGTACTTCCTATGAGTTTGGGAATTATATGGTTTCTGGCGATTTCCGGACTTAGTGTGTATGGCATCATATTAGCAGGCTGGAGCAGTGATAATAAATATAGTCTCTTAGGCGGATTAAGAGCTAGTGCAAGCACTATAAGTTATGAGCCTATTATGGCACTTTCAGTTATTGTTATGCTTATAATTTACGGAACTATCGACTTAAATGATATTGTTGTAAAACAGAGTGCATTACTATTTGGTTTTATTCCTGCATGGGGGATTATTTTACAGCCTATTGCGGCAATAACATTTATAGTGGCGGCATTTGCAGAAACAAATAGAACTCCATTTGATTTAGCTGAGGGAGAGAGTGAGATAGTTGGTGGTTTTCACACTGAGTACGGAGCTATGAAGTTTGGTCTGTTTTTTGTGGGTGAATATGTAGCTATGAGTGCTTCAAGTGCGGTGATAGTAGCTCTGTTTTTTGGAGGATATAACTTGCCATGGCTGTCAACTGATGCTATAAAATCAAATATTTCTGTCATATCTTATGTGATAATATTTCTTTTGCCCCTGTTTAGTTACTTTTTCATCAAGTGGATGTATAAAAACAATAAATGGAAAAAAGAAAATGATGCAAGAAACAAAGAGAGTAAAGTTTTAGCAAAAGGTATCATAGGTTTCAATGTTGTCTTAATAGCCCTTTTATTATACTTTAATTTACTGTTTAAGACACCAAATGTGATATCTGTTTTGACGGCACTTTTACAATTTGGCTCATTTGTTATAAAGCTTTTTATGATGAATTTGGTTTATATTTGGGTCAGGTGGACGCTTCCTCGCTTTAGATATGATCAACTCCAAACACTTTGTTGGAAGTATCTACTTCCATTATCCATAGCCAATGTTTTTGTAACCGCTATAGCTGTTGTCTGGATAAGTGCATGAAAAATATAAAAACTAAAATAATACCAAGAAACGGTAATTCGATAAAAGAAAAACTGTATTTGCCTGCTATTTTTGGTGGCATGAAAGTTACATTTTCCCATTTTATGAAAAATTTAAAAGATACTGACAATTTAAGAGTTGTTTGGTATCCTGAAGAAAAACCAAAAGATATAACAAGCAGGTACAGAGGAGTTCACAGACTCACTCACAGAGATGACGGAAGTATAAGGTGTGTAGCTTGTTTTATGTGTGCCACCGCTTGTCCTTCTGAGTGTATATTTATAAAGGCTATTGAGCGAACTGACGGAGTTGATGAAAAAATGCCTAAAAGGTTTGATATAGATTTGCTTGAGTGCGTATTTTGCGGGGAGTGTGTTGAAGCATGTCCATGTGATGCTATAAGGATGGATACTGGGATATTTAGCTTTATTGGCAAAAAAAGAGAAGATTTTATCTTAACAAAAGATAAATTGCTAAAAAATGAAAGATCAAAGGATTTTGATGATTGATGTCATTTTTGTTATTTTGTCTTTATCGGCAATTTCATCTGCATTTTTTATGATATATGCAAAAGAGCCTATGAATAGTGCTTTTAGCTTCATAGTCACACTTTTATCGCTTGCAGGATTATTTGCTTTGCTTAGTGCATCATTTGTTTTTTTGGTACAGATTATAGTTTATGCCGGAGCAATTATAACGCTTGTCTTGCTTATTATAATGTTTTTAAATATAAAAGAGGAAAGCTTGCCAAAAGAGCCCCATAAACTTAAATATATCCTAATATCAATAGTTTTTATAATCCCCATAGATATAGCTTTGCTAAAAGCTATAGCCACTTTACCAAAAGCTAATATGGCACTTTTAAATAATAATTTTGGAACTGTAAAAGCCCTCGGTATGCTTTTATATAAAAACTGGCTTTTTCCGTTTGAACTTGTTTCCGTATTACTTATCGTCTCTTTGATCGGCGCAATAGTTTTTGCCAAAAGGAAAATATAATGTTCTCTTTAACTTCTTTGATGTTTGTTGCATTTACTCTTTTTTCGATAGGAATAGCGGGCGTAATTTCGAGAAAAAATATATTTGTGATTTATATGTCTCTTGAGCTTATGCTAAATGCTGTTAACTTAATGTTTGTAGGCTTATCAAGATATTTCCATACTATGGACGGACAGGTTATTGCGATGATGATAATAGCGGTATCAGCTGCTGAGGCGGCTTTATTTTTGTCCTTGGTTGTGCTTTTGTATAAAAGAAAAGGAACGCTTGATGCTGATATTTTTGTAAAATTATCCCAAAAAAGGGAGCATAAATGAATGAATATCTTTTATGGATAGTGCTTTCACCTTTACTTGGTTTTATAGTTTTAGGACTTTTATATCTTTTTAGTATAAAAATTAAAAAGATACATGATTATATCTTTACTATTATTGCTTTATTGACACCTTTGGTTAGTTTTATTCTAACTTTTATCATATTTTTACATTTGGATAAATCCTCAGGCAGTTTGCAATATACGGCTTTTAGGTGGCTAAAGGTAGCTAAGTTTGATGTAAATATTTCATTTTTGGGTGACCATCTTTCCATATTTATGGCACTGTTCATTACATTTATAGGCGGGCTTATACATATTTATGCAGCAGGTTATATGAAAGGCGATGAGGGATATGGAAAATTTTTCTCATTTTTTAACTTTTTTCTTGGCATGATGCTTATACTTGTGCTGGCGGATAATCCTGTATTTATGTTTTTTGGCTGGGAAGGAGTAGGGCTTTGTTCTTATTTGCTTATTAGTTTTTATTATAAAGATGCTCAAAATGTAATTGCAGGCAATAAAGCTTTTATACTTAATAGAATCGGTGATTTCGGATTTATTATAGGCTTATCCTTACTTTTTATATATATTGGTTATAAAGGATTCGATTATGCCTCGCTTGAACAAAATATCAAAAGTATTCCAAACGGAATGCTTGCATTTATAGGATTTAGTCTGTTTTTGGGAGCTATGGGCAAATCAGCTCAAATACCTCTTTATGTTTGGTTGCCAGATGCCATGGCAGGACCTACGCCAGTCTCTGCTTTAATCCATGCAGCAACTATGGTAACAGCTGGAATATATATGGTTTCAAGGTTTCATTTTTTATATTCCTTAGTCCCTAATGTGGGAGAGTTTATAGCTATTATCGGAGCATTATCATCTTTGTTTGCTGCTATTATCGCTATGAAACAAAGAGATATAAAAAAAATATTGGCTTATTCTACGATTTCGCAGTTGGGATATATGTTTGTAGCCGTTGGCTTGGGAGTTTATAGTGCGGGACTTTTTCATGTTTTTACTCATGCATTCTTCAAAGCACTCCTTTTTATGGGTGCGGGTGCGATTATACTTATGCTCCATCATGAACAAGACATATTTAAAATGGGTAGAATGAAAGATGTTTCAAAGACGGTTTATTATACTTTTTTAGCTGCAACTTTGGCAATTTGCGGGATTTTCCCGTTTGCCGGATTTTTTAGTAAAGATGAGATTTTATTTGAGGCATTTGCATCGGGACATTATTATATTTGGGCGATAGAGCTTTTTACTGCCGGATTAACCGCATATTATATGTTTAGATTATTTTTTGTGGTTTTTATAGCACCAGTTAGTAATGAGAGAGCAAAAAAGCCTTTAAAATTATCACCGTTTGTCACTTATCCTCTTGTTGTATTGGCGATAGGATGTTTAGGTGCAGGTTTTATCGGGATACCTTCTATATTTGGCGGAGATAATCAGATAGCTATATGGCTGTCGTTTTTAAATAATAATAATTGGGAGACTTCTCGTAAAATAGAGATATTATTAATGGTGCTAAATACTTTGGTTGCTTTAGTTGGAGTTTATGCGGCATATATAAAATTTGCAGGAATAAATTTAAATAAAGAGATGAAATTTGCAGGAATTGTATATCGTAAATTCTATATTGATGAGATATATAATGCTTTATTTGTTAAAAATTTACAAAGGCTTAGTATTTTTATATATAAAATATTTGATAAAAAGTTTATAGACGGCACGGTTATGATGTTTGCAAAATCTTTTTATAATATCAGCGAGTTTGCATCAGTTTTACAAAATGGAAATGTGAGATTTTATGCATTTTCCATGTTAATGGGTGCGAGTGTGTTTTTTTCTTATATGATATATGTGATGGGTTAGATTATGGATATAGGAATTTTATCTTACATTATTTTTACACCGATGGCAATGGCATTTTTGCTGATGGTTTTAAATACCAATGCTAAAACTACAAGAAACTTTGCTTTTTTAGCAGGCGTTATCGTTTTGGTTTTATCTTTTAAAGTGTTTTTGGATTTTCAGCCGGTTTCTTATATGCAATTTATCGAGTATCATCCTTGGATAAAGAGTTATGGTATTAGTTATTATGTAGGTATTGATGGCTTTTCGTTGGCCATATTGGTTCTTATCGCTGTTTTGGTACCTGCTGGATATCTGCTTTTATGGGAAGGCAGAACAAAAGGGTATTGGATAAGTATGCTTCTTATCGAAAGCGGAATGCTTGGTGCTCTTTTTTCTCTTGATTTGATGCTGTTTTACTTTTTTTGGGAAACTATGGTGCTGCCTGTATTTTTGATTATCGGTATGTTTGGTCATGGAGAGAAAGTTTTTTCAACACTTAAATTTACAATTTATACCATAAGTGGCTCATTGTTTATGTTTATTGCTATTTTGTATTTAGGAGTTGCTTTTCATAATGAATTCAATGTTTGGAGCTTTCAACTTAATGACTTGACAAAGATAACTATACTAAGTTCAACTGAAAAATTTTGGCTGTTTTGGGCATTTATGCTGGCATTTGCTATAAAAATACCGCTTTTTCCTTTTCATGGATGGCTTCTTGAGACATATAAAAATGCACCAACTGGTGGTGTATTTTTATTATCTTCATTTATGGCAAAACTGGGTATCTATGGTGTTATCAGGTTTGTGATGCCACTTTTTCCAGGACTTTTTAAAGAGTATTCATCGCTTTTTATCTGGCTTGGACTTTTTGATTTGATATATTTTGGTATTGCTGCACTTATGCAAGATGATTTGAAAAAGATGTTTGCCTACTCTTCAGCTTCACATTTGGGGTTTATTGTGGTTGGAGTATTTGCATTGAATGAATATGCTATGTTGGGAGCTTTGTTTTTGATAATAGCTCATGCTATAGCAACCGGCGGTATATTTTTACTTACTGGAAAATTAAGGACAAATATAGGAACTTTTCAAATAAGCAAACTTGGCGGTATTGCAAAAAAAGCACCGCTTTTTACTCTGTTCTTTGCCATACTTCTTTTAAGCATTGTAGGACTTCCTGGAACAAACGGTTTTGTAGCTGAGTTTCTTATTGTCATAGGCTCATTTAAAAGAGCTTTGGATATGGGAATTGTTTCAGCCACAACGGTTTTGGTGGCAGCTGTGTTTATGTTTTGGATGTTTCAAAGAGCTATCTTACAAGATACAAAAAATGATACTTCAAAAATGATAGATTTGACATATTATGAAGTTATAGGATTGATTCCTTTGGCTGCGATTATTATTATCATGGGAATTTATCCGGAACTCTTTACAGCAAAAATAGAGCCTACAATATTTTATTATCTTCATAGTATATTAAAAGTGGGGGCATGATATGAACTCTACCCATCTTTTTTACTTTATGCCTGAAATACTGCTTGTTTTTGGCGGAATGACTCTTATGATATTGAGTGGATTTAAGCATATCAAAATCCAAACCTATGCTTATGTTTCTATGGGTTTTTTAACAGTATCGGCTGTATTTGCAAGTTTCAATCTTGATAAACTATATTCTTATAAGCTTTTTCCGTCAGTGTTTAATGCAATGTTTATAGCAGATACATTTTCTTCTTATTTTTCTCTTTTATTGATTGGCGGCGGTATTTTTACCATGTTGGTAGGAAAACATTATTTTGAAAGAAGAGATTATTTTAGAGGTGAATTTTTTGCATTATTGCTTTTTGCTGTTTTTGGAATGAGTATGCTTATGCACTCAAACGAACTTGTTACCGCTTTCATATCTTTAGAGATAGCATCACTTAGCATATATGTTATGACAGGGTTTAACAGAGCAAACAATAAAAGGATAGAAGCAACTTTTAAATATATGGTTTTAGGGGCATTTGCCGGATCATTTTTTCTTTTAGGAGTTGCACTTTTGTATGCTCAAACAGGTACAACACTTTTAGGCAGTATCGGTATCTATCTTGCTTCTCATCAGACAAGTAATTTATCAGTTGCAGAACTTGGCGGTACGGCTATTGTAATACTTGTTTTCTTTAAGATTTCTGTTTTTCCTTTTCAGTCTTGGACTCTTGATGTATATGATGGGGCGCCCCTTCCTGTTACCGGATTTATGGCGGCAACTTTTAAGATAGCAATATTTGGCTTTTTGCTAAGATTACTTGTTGTGGATTTTGATACTATCTCGTATTCTTGGCATGAATTGTTTTATTGGGTAACGATTCTTACTATAGCTTATGGAAGTTTTTTGGCGACCATACAAAAAAGTATAAAAAGAATGCTGGCAAGCTCAAGCATAGTGCATACAGGTTATATGCTTATAGCTGTTTCATCTATACAAAGTGTCGGTATTATGGCAACTACTTCCATTATATTTTATTTAGTGGCTTACTTTTTGTCTGCTATTGGGGCTTTTGGTTTACTCTCATACATAACCTCAGATGAAAAATTAAGAGTAACTTACGATGATTTTAAAGGATTTGCAAAGTCTCACCCTTATATGGCAGCTATGATGACAATTTTTATGTTTTCTTTAGCTGGAATTCCAGGAACCATAGGCTTTATAGGAAAGTTTTACATATTTACCTCAGCTATCGAAGCTCACAATTATATACTGGCTATCATAGGAATCTTAGCAACTTTTATATCCATTTATTATTACTTTAAACTTATAGCAGTAATGTACTTTTATAAAAGTCCAATGATGAGAGAAGGACCAAAGTTAAAAGGGGTTTCTCCTAAAGTCATAGCTTTGGTGGCTATCTTGATACTATGGGGAGGACTTGGAAACTCTCATACCCTTTTTATACCAGGAGTTGATTTTCTTATAAAAATGGCACATTTATCTTATGAGTCCATGCTGTTGCCTTTTAGATAGCAGATAAGTTTTTAACTAAACATTATAAATTTTTTTGATATGATACAGGATGTAAAGTCAGACTATAATAAAAAAGGAACAAGAGAAGGCATAATATGCAAGAAATTCAAGCAAAAGCAATGCAAACTTTTCAAAATAATTTAATCTATTTTTCAAAGACTCATTCTAAAGTGTACGACAAGTTAGATATATTAAATCAAGCTATAGAAAACGGTTCATACAAAGAGAGATATGCACTTGAATATAAAAATGGATATTTTAATGTATTAGATACAGTTACCAATCAATGGCTTTATGGAAGTGATAGCGTAAAAAAAGCTAAAGATGAGGCTGATAGTGTAAATTATAAAAAAAACAAAGGTGTCATAGAAACTTTTTATAATTATAAATTTGACGAAAAGGCTGTAGACGCAGCAAATGATGAAGATCCATCGACATCACAGTTTGTTACAACTGCACCTGTTATAGGATTTATAGATAAGCTGTATGATAAAAATACAACTATGAGGTTAATATATAAGTTTATTTTTTTTGGAGTCGGGCTTGGCACTCACATTGAGGCAATACATAAAAAAATTCACTCTTTTATGTATCTGATTATTGAGGATAATTTAGAAATTTTCAGACTTTCTTTGTTTGTTACAGATTACTCTAAAATTGCCAATGAAAGTGAGCTTTACTTTAGTATTATGGAAAGCGACACTGGATTGAAAGATATTTTTAACTCATTTTTTCATAATAGTTTTATAAGAAATAATTATATAAAATATTCTATATTATATCCACATTATAGAGAAAAAGTATCTAAAATACAAAAATATATAGTAAGTCAGTCAAGCAATACTTATCTTCAAGATAAGTTGTTGATAAAAAGTTTAAAAGTTGTTGAAAGTGTTTTTGGCAAATATAATTTTTTTAATATATCTAAGCATTATGAAAAAAATTCATTATTTTCAAAAAGACCTTTAGTGTTGATTGCTGCTGGACCATCGCTTGGGAAAGAGATAAAATGGTTGAAAGAAAATGCTCAGTTTGTAACTGTGGTATCTCTTTTTATGGCAACTCCTATTTTATATAAGGCGGGGATAAAGCCCGATATTATAGTACATATTGATGAAGGTGAAGTACCAGTTGGAGAAACTTTTTTAAAAATGCCTTCAAAAGATTTTTTCTCTTCTTGTATCTTCTTACTTTCACCAAGCAGTAGTTTAAAGCTTTTTGAAGATATAGTGCAAAAAGATAAAATATTTCTTTTTGAAGATAGAACCAGGTATATGTTTTCAAAAGGATTTCTTGAAGCTTTTAGTGTTGGGGAGGTGGCTTATGCTTTAACTCTTATAGTTGGAGCAAAGGAGCTGTATCTTCTTGGTTTGGATCTTGCACTCGATGCTAAAACAAAAAGCTCTCATGTCAAAGGGCATTCGGGTTTTGATACCAGCAGTTTAAAAAAAGCAGAAGAAAGTGATGCAGTTTCACTAAGAGGAACAGAGTTTTTTGTAAAAGGTAATTTTTTAGAAGAAGTTCCTACTTTGCCAGTTTTTGATATGTCTATATATATGGTAAATGAATTTACAAAAAAGTTTAAAAAAGATTATCAAAATATATACAACTTAAGTAATGGTGCATATTTTAACGATACCATACCAACAAGAAGCAGTACGGTAAAATTTTCTAACTTTTCAAAAAAAGAGCAGCCAGATTTCAAAGATCATGTTTTATCATTTTTTAGTGCAAATTCTTCAAATTGTATGAATGATGATGAAAAAGCAGCTTTTAGACAAAGATTTGATGAGGCTCAAAAGAAAAAAGAGGCTATCTTGAGCTTTTCAAAACAGCGTTATCCTTCAATGAGTCAGTTTCAAGAAGCTTTTGTGAAAATGGCAAGTGAAATCATTATATCTTCAAATGCAAATATGATTGAACTGTCTCAAATATTGATTATTTATTTAGAAAATATCGGAGGATATATAGGGGATTTTTTTAATACTGTCGAGATAAATAATCCAAAAAGAAATATAAAACATTTTCAGAAGATTATATCGCTTCAACTTTTAAAATTGGTAGATAAATATATGGAGATTTTTAAAGAGTATGACCAGTCTTTAAAAGACTAGTCATAGCTGAAACTACTGAAGTAGTCTTAAAACATTTTTTTGAACCGCATTTGCCTGACTCATTGCATAACTTCCTGATTGTGCAAGGATGTTATACTTGGCAAATTTTGCAGATTCAGCGGCAAAGTCAACATCCATGATGGAAGATTGTGCCGATGTAACATTTACCTGCGTAACTGAGATATTTCTTACGGTAGAAGAAAGTTGGTTTTGAACTGAACCTATATCCGCTCTTGTTGTGTTTACATCATTTAGAGCATACCCTGCTATAATGATAGCTTTTTCAGCACCTGCTTTAGTTGTGACATCGACTGTGCTTAAGTTGTTGTTAAGACCTGCTGTTGCAGTAGCAGCCAGTCCTGTTCCTCCGCTTGAGCTTACTGTGAAAGTTCCTCTTGCATCCAGCCTTACAGTATAGTTGCCTGATCCTGCAGTTGTTTCTACGGCACTAGCTTGTATGCCTGCACCTAATTTTTGTGACTCTGCATTAAAGCCATCTACGAGGGCTTGAGCATTTTGCAAAGAAGTATTGCTGCTTACATCGGTTACTGAGGAAGTAACTTTTACTCCTGATTCACTTGTGGCTGTGACAGTATGTGAAGTTGTTCCTCCTGCACTTATAGCAGTTGCTCCTGTTTCCATAGCAAATTTACCCACAGCTTTTACTTGAGAGTCGTTGATGCTGATAGCGACAGTTTCACCACTGTAAGCACCTACTTGAAAAGTCTTGTTTTGAAATCCGCCATTTAACAGGGTCAAGCCATTAAAAGATGTTGTTGATGCTATGTTTTGAGCTTCTGCAAGAAGCTTGTTTATATCTTTTTGTATGGCAGTTCTTGAAGTTGCATTTTGTCCATCAGATGCAGCTTGGATGGCTTTGGTTCTTACTGTATTGATGATATTTGTATATTCTTGCAAAGCACCATCAGCTGTTTGAACCACATTGATGCCGTCATTGGCATTTCTGATAGCTTGTCCCAAACCTGAAGCTTGAGCTTTTAGACTGTCTGCGATAGTCAACCCTGAAGCATCATCAGCCGCCTTGTTTATCCTTAAACCTGAACTTAACTGAGCAAGAGCATTGTCTAGCTTCTTGTTATTGTTAAGTGAGTACATGTGAGCGGTCAGTGCCGCAACATTTGTGTTGATTCTAAAACTCATAGTAAATCCTTTTAAGTTGTATTCTGACATCCTTGTCAGTTATAACTATATCGTTTGATTTTTAAAAAGATTTATAGTTTTTCGATTATTTTTTAACTGACCTTGCGCATAGTTTTATCACAAGATATAGTGAGCAAGGTCAATTTCCGCTTTAGTCGTCAAAAAATTTTTTCACAAACTCTTCGTTAGTCTTTTGTGCATCATATTTTATGACGATAACAGCTTCTGTTTCATTTATATACTGATCTGTTATACCATTAGCTTCTTTTATGTCATGAAGCTTTGCTCTTGTTTTGTCATTTAACTCAATATATGCTGTTTTTCTATTACCCGGATTTTTCATGCCTATTATCCACCAAGTCCAAAATATAGCTACTATAAAAACAAATATGGCAACACCTTTTTCTTGAAAATGCTGATACATATAGCCTCCAAAAAGTCCTCCTAAGAAAACACCGATATAGGCAAATGTGTTGGCAACTCCAAGAGCAGTTCCTTTTTGGTGTACTTTTGCAAACTTCGCTACAAAGCTTTGCAAAAGAGGCTCAAACATATTAAAACCTATAAAGAAAAATGTGGCACCTATGCCAAAAAGTAAAAATGAGCTTGTAAAACCCATTAGAAAAAACGAGAGAACTATAAAAAATATGGAAAGAAGAAATATCTCTTTACCTTTTGAATATTTTTCGCCAAAAACTGCAGCCGGCCCCATGGCTATAACGCCAAATATAACAGCAGGAAGATAAACTTTCCAAAATCCAGTAGGGTCAATATGGAATTTGTGTTTTAAAAGTATGGGTATGATAAAAAAAGCTATGGTCATAGTTGAGCTGTGAAATAAAAAAGTAATGTACATTCTCACCAAATCTTTATCTTGAAATACATGCTTAATTCTTACTTTTTCTTCTGAGTAAGTATGGACTATTCGGGGAGGCTCAGGGACTGAGCTAAAAAGTATGAGAAGAGCGGTGGCTGCAAGGATGGCAGTTAACCAAAAAAGAGAAGGAACACCAAGAAATCCAGCAAATAAAGGTCCAGCTATCATAGCAACTGCAAAAGTCATAGCTATTACCATACCCATTATAGCCATCGCATGGGCTCTTTCTTCCTCACTTGCAACATCTGCTATCATAGCAGTTATCACTGAGCCGATAGCTCCGGCACCTTGTAAAAATCTACCAAATAACAGCCAATATATATCATTACTTATGGCACAAACTATAGAGCCTGCTATAAAGATAAGTAAACCTAAAAGTATGGTTTTTTTTCTTCCTATTTTATCGCTCAATAATCCAAAAGGGGTTTGAAGCACCGCTTGAGTCAATGCATACCCTCCAACTGCAACTCCGGCTAACAATGCGCTTGAATGTTTTAATCCCAGTGCATACTGGCTTAAAACCGAAAGGACTATAAAAAGCCCAAAAAATCTTAAAGCTATAATCAAGCTTAAAGGCATCACTTTCTTAGTTAAACTAACCATACTTTCCTCCAAATAATGTTAAAATAATTTTAGAATTATACAATAGAATAAGAATATTAAGGATAATTATGAAAATTATATTGGCGACTTCAAACAAAGGTAAGATTAAAGAGATACAAAATAGTTTCAAAAATAAAGATATAGCCCCTTATAGCGATTTTATAGAGTCTTTTGAGATAGAAGAAAATGGGAAAACATTTCAAGAAAATGCTATTTTAAAAGCAAATGCCATTTTTGATGCAATTGACAATAAAAGAAATATTGTAGTTTTATCTGATGACAGTGGCATAAGCTTGCCTATATTTGGCAATGCTCCTGGAATCTTTAGTGCAAGATATGCAGGAGAAAAAGCAACTGCAAAAGATAATCTTTTGAAATTGATAAATGATTTAAAAAAAAGAGGTATTAAAAAAACACCTGCGTTTTATACAGCATGCATAGCTTTGGTATCTCAAGCCGGGATTTTTACGGTGCATGGGTGGATGAGCGGATATGTGATAGATGAGGTAAGGGGAGATAACGGTTTTGGGTATGATCCTATGTTTGTACCTCTTGGATACGATGAAACTTTGGGAGAGCTTGATGATAATATTAAAAAAGAGCTTTCTCATAGAAGTAAAGCTTTAAAAAGAGCGAAAATAATACTTGCAAATATGGTATAATTTTAAACTGTGAATTGTTGATAATGGAGGTTGATATGAGTGATGATGGGGTGCTTATAGTTGGTGCGGGAGGTGTTAGCAGAGTTGTTGTCTATAAATGCGTGCAAAATATCAATATATTTAAAAAGATAACTCTTGCAAGCAGAACTTTAAACAAGTGTGAAAAGATACAAAATGAAGTTGGCAAAGAGTATATAGATATAGCTAAAGTAGATGCCGATAATATAGATGAGATGGTGGCACTTATAAAAAAAGTTCAACCTTTTATGGTTTTAAATATCGCTTTGCCTTATCAAGACCTTTCAATCATGGAAGCTTGTTTAAGAACGAATGTTCACTACCTCGATACTGCCAATTATGAACACCGCGATACTGCAAAATTTGAGTATAAGCTCCAATGGGCTTATGATAAAAAGTATAAACAAAAAAAGATAATGGCACTTCTTGGAAGTGGATTTGATCCAGGTGTTACAAATGTTTTTTGTGCTTATGCAGCAAAGCATTATTTTGATGAAATCCATACTATCGATATACTTGATTGCAATGGAGGTGATCACGGGTATGCTTTTGCTACAAACTTCAATCCCGAGATAAATTTAAGAGAAGTCAGTGCAAACGGCAGATATTGGGAAAAAGATAAAAACGGTAAGGGTAGGTGGATAGAAACAAAACCGCTTGAGATAAAGCAAGTTTGGGATTATCCTGAGATTGGGCATAAAGATAGTTATCTTATGTATCACGAAGAGATGGAATCACTTGTAAAACATATAAAAGGGTTAAAAAGAATACGATTTTTTATGACTTTTTCCCAAAGTTATCTGACACACATGAAGTGCTTGGAAAATGTTGGTATGCTTAGGATAGATGAGGTGGAAGTAGATGGCTGTAAAGTAGTGCCTCTTCGTTTGCTCAAATCCTTGCTTCCGGACCCCGCCACTTTGGGGGAGAGGACATTTGGCAAAACTAACATAGGCATAGTTGCAGAGGGTTTAAAAGATGGTAAAAAAAGAAAGATTTATATATATAATGTTTGCGACCACCAAAAAGCTTTTAAAGAAAGTGGAGCACAAGCAGTCAGTTATACCACCGGAGTTCCGGCTATGATAGGGGCAAAGCTTATGATAGAGGGTAAATATCAAGGAGAGGGTGTATTTAATATAGAAGAGTTTGATCCTGATCCTTTTATGGAAGAGTTGAAAAAGCAGGGTCTTCCCTGGCATATAAAGGAGCTTTAATGAGCAATAAAAAAGGAAGTTTGACAAATTGGATATTTATACTCTTTTTTTTCGGTACTATTGCATTTATCATTATAACGCCGATTTATATCATTAATAAAATAGATAAAGAGAGTAAGTTGCCAAGACATACTATAACAAGGGAGATAAATAGATGATAAAAAATGAAAAAGAGTTTGATGAGGTAAAAGTTGAAGCAGGAGAGGGAGTTAGTATAAAAGTGCTTATCTCTTCAAAAATGGCACCAAATTTTGCTATGAGAAAATTTCGTATAAAAAAAGGTGGTTTTATGCCTTATCACACTAACAGCGTAGAACATGAGCAGTATGTTGTAGGGGGACAGGCAAAAGTTATGATTGACGGCAAAGAATTTATCGCTAAAAAAGATGATGTTTTGTTTATACCAGCAGGTGTGGCTCACTCTTACAAAGTTTTGGGTGATGAGGATTATGAATTTTTGTGTTCGGTACCAAATCAAGAAGATAGAATAGAAATTGTCGATAGATAAAAAAACTATTCTTATAACAGGATGCAGTAGTGGCATAGGTTATCATTGTGCCAAGAGGTTAAAAGTTGAAGAAAAATACAGACTCATAGTAACCGCAAGAAAAGATAAAGATATACAAAGACTTATATCTGAGGGTTTTGAAGCTGTAAAAATGGATATGAGTGAGAGTGCTTCTGTGCAAAAAGGATTTAAGAGAGTTCTTGCCAAGACAGGCGGAGAGTTGTATGCATTATTTAACAATGCAGGTTTTGGGCAACCGGGGGCTGTTGAAGATTTGAGCAGGGATGCATTAAAAGAACAGTTTGAAACAAATGTTTTTGGTACTATAGAGCTTACAAATCTTGCACTGAAAGTTTTTAGAAAACAGAAAAAAGGTAAAATCATACAAAACAGTTCTATTCTGGGTTTTGTTGCTTTTAAATACAGAGGCGCATACAGTGCTAGTAAATTTGCTCTTGAGGCTTTGAGTGATACTTTGAGACTTGAGCTTACAGGCAGCAATATATATATCAGTTTAATTGAACCTGGACCTATTAAGACAGATTTTAGAAGAAATGCCTTTAAAAAATTCTTAAAGTATATAAATGTTGATAAAAGCCCTCACTATCAGGCATACCAAAAGAGTATAGAAAGATTTAAAAGTGATAAAGATGACCCATTTACTCTCTCCAGTGAAGCAGTATTTCACTCTTTAAGCAAAATTTTAGAAACTGAAAATCCAAAGGATAGATACCAGATAACAATTCCTACAAAACTGTTTTGGATACTTAGAAGAATTTTACCGATTAAAGTATTGGATATGATTATAAACAGGATTTAATATGATAAAAAGAGATAGTAAAATAGAAAATATTTTAGACCAAATTCCAACTCCTTGTTATGTGCTCGAAGAAGAATTGTTTGAGCAAAATTTGAAACTTTTGCAATATGTAGGCAAAGAAAGCGGAGCTAAAATACTTCTTGCGCTTAAAGGGTATGCATTTTATGAGAGCTTTGGGCTTGCTAAAACTTATCTTGATGGATGTTGTGCAAGTGGGCTTTATGAGGCAATGTTGGCAAGTGAAGAGTTTGGAAAAGA
>WFMT01000015.1 GCA_015488975.1 Campylobacteraceae bacterium
CAAATGTAAACAAAATAAGAGAAGAAGCGGGTATGGTTTTTCAACATTTCAATCTTTTTCCGCACTTGTCAATCATTGAAAATATTATGATTGCACCCATGAAGGTTAGAAAGATTTCTAAAAATGAAGCTCAAAAATTTGCCATGGAACTGCTTGAGAGAGTAAAAATACCCCATCAGGCCAATAAATATCCATCAGAATTAAGTGGAGGGCAAAAGCAAAGAGTTGCTATTGCTAGAACACTTGCGATGAAGCCAAAAATTATACTATTTGATGAGCCAACTTCAGCACTTGATCCTGAAATGATAGGCGAAGTTTTAGATGTTATGAAAGATTTGGCAAGGGAAAATTATACAATAGTCTGTGTTACCCATGAAATGGGCTTTGCTAAAGAAGTCAGTGATCGAATTGTTTTTATGGATAATGGGATTATCGTTGAAGAAAATACTCCACATGAATTTTTTAATAACCCAAAAACCGATAGAGCTAAAAAATTCTTAAGTGAAATTTTACACCATTAAGTAACCAAAGTAACACACAAATTATTTTTTTCATCATATAATTCTAAAAAATATAAAAGGATGAATTATGTGTATTAATGTTGGAAAAGTTGATAGAATTATTAGGATTATTATAGGTTTGGTGTTAATTATTTACGGTTTATATATAACTAACTACATAATTGCCGGAATCGGACTTATACCTTTGATAACCGGAATTATTGGGTTTTGCCTTTTTTATACTATCTTTAAGATAAATACAGGATGTAAAAAATAGGCAATATTTAGATATACTTCTTCTATGAAAATAGAAGAATTTGATTTTTATAGTGAATTAAGTCCTCATGAACAAGATATCTTAAAAGTAAATCTAAAGCCTATTGCTTTAGATAAAAAGTCTATCCTTTTTTATCAAGGAGATACTACAAAAGATATTTTATTCTTAACCGAGGGTGAAGTTAGAGTTTATATACAAGGTGATGGGATAAATGAAATTACCTTATATACTCTAAATCCCAATGAACAGTGTATTGTCAACACAACTTCTGCTATAAATCAAACACCTGCAATAGGATCAGCCATAACTTCTTCATCCATAAAAGGCTATATGTTAAATAGAGATATTGTGATTGATTTGATGCAAAAAAATAATAATTATCAAAAATATATATTCTCTCTTTTGACTTTAAGGCTTGACTCTTTAGCAAGACTACTTGAGAATATAAAATTTAGACATCTTGATGAAAGGATTTACGAATGGCTGAAAACCCAAAATACCAAAGAGATAACAATTACACACGAAGAGCTTGCAAATATAATTGGCTCCACAAGAGTAGTAGTCAGCAGAACTCTCAAAAAACTTGAAAATGAGAATTTGATTTTACTCAAAAGGGGCAAAATAATTTTGAAATAAATTTATATTTTGATATAATGATTAGATACTTAATTAATAATAATTCCTTATAGTAGGTGAAATATGAAAATAAAAAAAACTATTCTCACATCTTTTGTCGCCATTGGTTTGAGCATATCAGTAAGTGCAAATAATTTACCATCTTGGTTTGTTAGAAATAATACAAATATAAATAATATCATCAAAAAGTCAAAAAATACACATAAACAAATTATGCTTTTTTTTGATTTACATGGCTGCCCTTATTGTATTAAAATGATAAAGGTTAATCTAAGAAGAGGTAATCTTGCAAAACTCACTAGAAAAAATTTTATTGTTGTTCATATAAACAGTGAAGGCTCTAGAATAGTACATTATAAAAATTTTAAAGGCACAGAGAAAGAATTTAAACAAAAGCTAAAGTTAATGTTTTCTCCTACAATGGTATTTTTAAATAAGTCTGGTGAAATTGTAGCAAAATTTCCAGGATATAGAAATCCTAAAAAATATAAAAGCATACTTGGCTACATCCTAAGCAAATCATATAAAAAATTTACTTATGAAGAATATTTGAGTGAAATTAAATTTGAAGAGAAGTGGTAATCGCTTCTCTTCAAATTATTAAACTTTTTTACAATTTGTAATTCCAGGGTTATTTTTTACCCCTATAATATCAGGTGTATCAATATGCAAATTTTTAATATGCTTGTGATTTTCCAAATATTTTATAACCGTATCCCATACAGGCTCACCCGGTGACTTTGAACCTACTGTCGACCATCCTGACATTTTATAGCTTTTATTTGCTTCTATTTTCTTGCCACTTGATAATTGAAGATTGCTGATCCTATGCCCTATGGATTTTACCGGATCTATCGTATAAGAAAGTCCGCCAGTTCTGACCATATCACCACCTTGCTGCAAGAAAGCATCTTTATTAAACAAGTTATCTGCAACATCTTCAAGAATATTTTTAATATCACTTCCTTTTACATCTTTAACATAAGTTTCAGGATATGTCATAGCTGTTTGAGTCATAAGGTCATCAAATGTTATATCTTCACCAGGCAATACTGTAGTACCCCACCTAAATCCTGGACTAAGTGATATATCAGAGCCTTTGACTTCTCTCAAGGCATTACATATTATTTGATCAAAGCTGCCATTAAAATTGCCTCTTCTGTAAAGAAGTGTATCTGTGGTTGCAATTTTTCTTGTCAATTTTGACAAATAAGGTTTTCTGACACCTTCTATATACTCTTTCATCTTTTTATCTTCTGGAAGAATATTAGAAAATACTGGTAATAAAGTAAATTTAAAATCATTTACTTTATGATTTTTTATCTCCATATCCAATACGCTGACAAATTTACCATTACTTCCTGCATTTGTCACATAAGTAACACCGGAGCTATTTTTTACGGAAACGGCTTCTGGAATACCATCGTGCGTATGTCCTCCCATGATAAAATCTATCCCGCTTACAACTGAAGCTAATTTTTTATCAACATCAAAACCGTTATGAGATAAGAGTATGACAGCATCTGGCTTCTCTTTTGATCTAACACTATCTACAAGCTTTTGTAAATCTCCCTGGTGGATACCAAAGCTCCAATCAGGTATAAATCGCTGTGGATTCGCTATAGTTGTATAAGGGAATGCCTGCCCTATAATAGCAATCCTGTTGCCATCTATAGTTTTCATAGTATAAGGCTTAAATGCTCGCCCTGTATCTTCATTATATGCTTGAGCTCCATCCATAAGAGCTTCATCTTTAACAAAGACATTTTGAGCAATAAATTCTGCATCAAGTGCTTTGATATTGTCTAAAATTTCTTTTTCAGTATATGTAAATTCCCAGTGTCCGACCATAACATCAATGCCAAGTAAGTTTTGCGCGCCAACCATATCCTTGCCTCTGGTATAAAGAGAGGTGGCACTGCCTTGCCAAGTATCTCCACCATCTATAAATAAAGTGTTTTTTCTTCCATAACTATCTCTTAAATAATCAGCTAAATATTTTATATGAGCGTATCCACCGATTTTTCCGTACTTATGTGCAGCATTAACATAATCAACACAAGTTAATGCATGAGCAAGCCTGGTGCCATTTTTTATACCATAGTATTTTAAAAAATACTCTCCGACTATATGAGGAGGCTGCCCTAAGTTGCCAAAAAAGCCAA
>WFMT01000016.1 GCA_015488975.1 Campylobacteraceae bacterium
TCCATTATCATGTCAAGATATCTCTGTCTATATCGTAACTCTTTATCACTTAAACCATGAAATTTTTCAGGTAAAGGAGTTATGGATTTGGCAGCTATTTTCAATTTGCCAGCATGCAAAGTAAGCTCACCAGTTTTAGTGATAAAAGCAAATCCGCAAACTTCTATGATATCGCCTATATCAACATATTTTTTAATACTTTTAAACCAGTCAGCACCTAAAGCATCTCTGCCTATATATATTTGTAATATTCCGTCATCATCTTCTATCTTAAGAAATGCTGCTTTACCCATTAATCTTAAAAATTTAATTCTTCCTGCTACGCATGCTGTACTGTTTTCATCTCTTTTGTTTTCCAATTCACTTATATAATTAAATTTTTCTATAAATTCTTTTGTAGAAAGTTCTTTGTTTATATTGTGAGGATATGGATTTATCCCCATCTCTCTTAATTCTTTGGCTTTTTGAGCTCTTTGTAACTCATAATCATTTAGATTCAATTATTTTCCTTATTTTTTGTATTTTTTAATTTTGTTTGACACTCTTTACATATTCCGTGAAGTTGCAAAATATGACTTTTAATAAAAAAACCATATCTTTTAGCAATTTCAATTTGTCTTTTTTCTATCTTATTATCCTCAAATTCTATAATAGTACCGCAAACATCGCATATTAGATGGTCATGATGGGGTTTTATTGCAATTTCATATTTTTTACCAGATTGCCCAAAAGAAATAGATGTTATTATATTTGACTCTTCGAGTAAATTTAAAGTTCTATATATTGTAGCAATTCCTATGTTTAGATTGGGAAATCCTTTTTTAATATACATATGTAATTCTTCAGGTGTGAAATGTTTATCGTTTTCATATAAAATTTTCAAAACTACTTCTCTTTGAAGAGTATATTTTAAATTTTTATCTTTTAATACTTCTTTAAAATAAAGTATCAATTCATCATAAGTGTAACTTACCATATATCCTACTTATTCGTTTTGGTATTATTTGATTCTGTGGCTATCTTTTTTTGAATATCTTTTACCATTTTATTTGTATTATTAAAATTAAGTTTGACTATATAATCTCCGCTTTTTATAAGATACGGATATATAAAGGAGCCATCAAGTCTTTTGTCTATATTGCTTTTAAATATGTCTATACTTCTTAAAGCAAATATAACTATGGAAAAAAGTAAAAATATTTTAAGTGAACCAACTAAAAAACCAAATATTCTGTTGAGCAATCCCAAACCGCTTAAACTTATCAATTTTGTAAATATCAAACCTATAAGCAAAGAAGCCATCCAAAATAGTAAAAGAATTACTAAAAAACCAATAAAATAAACAGAAGCCCTGTTGTCTATGTGGTATATTTTTTCATCTATCAATGCACCGGCTTGGCTTGCAAATCTTGAAGCTATGAAAATACCACCTATTATACCAATGAGTCCAAAAACTTCCTTGATAAATCCATTGAACAAACCTTTTATGCCAAAAATAACAAGCAATACTCCAACTGTCAAATCAAAAATAAAAACTGTATTCATTAAAGTATCTCGATCCTGTTTTTGCCCAATCTCTTCGCCTTGTATAGAGCTTTGTCTGCTCTTTCTATGATGCTGTCTGGCGAATCATTTGCAATGTGGGCGGTAATGCCTCCGCTGATTGTGATTTGTATTGTATTATTTTTGTATATAAGTTTACTTTCTTCGATAGTTTTCAAAATTCTTTCAGCTATATTTTTTGCCTCGTGTGTTTCTATTCTATTTAAAAGTATTACAAACTCTTCCCCTCCAAATCTATATGTTTTTACCTCACTTCTAAGAGCATTTTTAAGGACTTTTCCAACATAAATCAGAGTTTTATCTCCTGCTATATGTCCATAAGTATCATTAACGAGTTTAAAATCATCCAAATCAAAAATAATTAATGAAAGGTTTAAGCTTTTTTCTTTCCCATAGCTTAAAATATTTTCAATATCTTTTAAAAGGGCTCTTTTGTTATATAATTTGGTTAGAGGGTCAATATTTGATTCTTTTTCTAACTGTAAAATTTCTTCTTGAAGCTTTATGATTGTTCTATCGGCATCTTTTAGTGTCTTAAGTAAGTTGCTGTGAAAATCATTGAAACTGTTTATTAGCATTGTATTGTCTAAATCATCAATATTTTTAGTTATTTTATTAAGATCAATAGAGCTTTTTTTTGATATTTGTTTTATATTTTCATTTGTTTTGCTAAACTCTTTGATAGACTCTTTCGCGATATCATAACAGCCGTCAATCATGCGGGCATCTTGGTTATTATCTATAGAGTCTATCAAGTAAATATTTTTTTTAAGTAATGCGGAAACTTCTTTATTTTTATCATTACCTAAAAAATCTTTAAAAGAGTCTTGATAGTATTTGGGATATGGGGGTATATTTAATTGTTTTAATCTCTCAAATGCGTTTTTCCCAACTTCATTTATATAATTGTTAAGTTCTTTATTTTTCACTTTTTACCCTTTTAAAGATATTGTATCTTAAATTATATTTATTTTTATTGATATGAAATACCTATGAGATTTGCCAACTCCTGAGGCTGGGTTGAAAATCTGATGGCTGTTTTTTTATCTATAAAATTACCTTTAATCGCTTCTACCATTGACTGAGTTTGTGTCCTCATTCCTGTTTTCATTTGGTTTAACTGCATTTGGGAGTATATCTGATGTATTTTATTCTCCCTTATTAGATTTGATATTGCTGAATTTGCCAGAAGGATTTCCTGTATGGCTATCCTTCCGGTTCCTATTTTTGGCAGCAAACTTTGAGATATAATGGCTGTAATTGATGAAGAAAGCATATTTCTTACCTGGATTTGTTCACCACCTTCAAAACTATCTACTATCCTATTTACTGTTTGGACTGCGGAGTTTGTGTGTAGTGTACCAAACACCAAGTGTCCTGTCTCAGCTGCGGTAATAGCAGTTGATATGGTTTCTCTATCTCTCATTTCACCAACTAATATAATATCTGGATCCTCTCTTAGGGAGTATTTCAATCCATTTGCAAAACTGTATGTATCAACACCTACATTTCTATGCGAAAAGAGTGACTTTTTATTTTCATGTATAAATTCAACCGGGTCTTCTATGGTTATTATGTGTTTTTCTTCAGTAAGATTGATTTCATTTAACATAGCAGCAAGTGTTGTTGATTTGCCACTTCCTGTTGGTCCTGTGACAAGAATAAGACCTTTTTCTTTTTGTATAATATCTTTAAAAATTACAGGAAGTTTTAACTCATCTATAGAAGGTATGCTCATGGGTATAGTTCTAAATGCTGCTGCTATCTCGCCATTCATAGTATAATAATAATTTACTCTAAATCTTCCAATATTTGGTAATTCAATAGCAAAATCAAGTTCTTTGTTTTCCTCTAATTCTTTTTTTTGTCTATCGGTTATCAAAGAGTAACACATAGATTCTGTAACATGCCCGTTTAATTTTGGTAAATCAAGTGGTGTTAATTTCCCATCAATTCTAATCTGCGGTTCGCTTCTTGATACCAAATGAAGATCAGATGCCTTATACTCACTGATTGTTTTTAAAAGTGTTCTAATGTCGATACCTGCCATATTTTTACCTTATTCAATAATTTTTGGTACTACAAAAAAGCCACTTTCTTTTTTTGGAGCATTTTGTAGTATGATTTCAATAACTTCATGGTTTACAGAAGGTATGTCATCTCTAAAAGGCGTCCCTCCGTTTAGCATTGTAAAAGATGCATCACTGTTTTTTAAATCCAATTCATTCAAATTTTCAACAAAATCGACTATTTCGCTTAGATTTTCAATCATATTCTCTTTTTCTTCATTCTTGATTTCTACCATTGATAGTTTTTCAAGTTTTTCCAGTGTTTGCATATCAACTTTCAACATTTGTCCTTTACCGCATATTTTGTATTCTTTGACCTTATGAGTCAATTCTAATAAAATTTTAGTATTATATCGAAAATTATATTAATTTAATACTAAAAAAGCAAGAACTATACCTAAATCGGCAATACTACAATTCTTTTGATAAATATGATATAAACCGAGTTTAATTTTAAAAATGGTAATATGCTGTAAAATTTTTATAAGGATTTTATCTTGAGTATAAAAGAAAATCTAAATGCAGTAAAAGAAGAGTTAAATACAGAAGAACAATTTTTGGAAGGCTTAATTAGGGCTGAAAGGTTTTATAAAAAATATAAAAAAAGATTGATAGCTTTGGCTGTTATATTGATTGTGGCTTTTGTAGGTTATTCAGTAAAAGTTTATATCCATACAAGCAATTTAAAAAGTGCCAATATTGCATACTTGAAGCTTTTAAAAAATCCAAATGACATTAAGGCGGAAAAAGTATTAAAAAATAAAGATATTAAATTGTACTATGCTTATAAATTTCAGTTTGCATCTAAGAATAATAATAAAACTATATTTAAAAATATTATAAAAAATTCTAATGATGGGTATTTGAAAGATCTCTCAAGCTATCAGTTGGCATCATTAAACGGTAGTCAAAATGCAATACAATCTTATATTAATAATTCTAAATACGGATTACTAAAGAATTTTGCTTTATTGGATGATGCATATTTGCTACTTAAAAATAATAAATCAAATCAAGCCAAGATTAAATTATCTTTGATAGAAGTAGATTCTCCTCTTGCAAATATAGCTAAAAACTTAGAACATTTTGTCAAAAAATAAGGAAATTAAATATGTCAAATAAAATTAAAATTTTTGCAGTTTTCACTGTTATCTTTCTTTTTGCAGGATGCTCATCCAAATCTTTGTATAAGCCAAAAAGTATAGTAGGTGATATCAGTTACAGCGGTAATTTACCGGCTAAAATAGTAGATGTTACAAGAAGTGGAGCTACTTTGGCTAACTCTCAGGTAATAACAAGAAAAAATGGTCTTTTAAAGGCAAAGATACCAAAAAATTACAGATTTCTGGCATATAATCAAAAAAAAGTTATATCAACTTCTCCTACTGGAACTATCAATATTGAAGATTCAAACGGAAAGAAACTTTTTTCTCATAATTTTAACAGCATGATTGCAAGTGCTAATATAGACAATAATATTTTAGCTATAGTTTTTGCAAATAATAAAATAATGGTTTATGATATTGATACAAATAAAATTTTATTTAAAAGAAAACTTGATGATGTATATGCACTTGATGCAAGAATCGCAAATCCGTACTTTTTGGATAAATTGATTGTTTTTCCTACATTAGATGGCAGACTTTTGATAGTTGATAAAGTATCTGATAAAGTTTTAAGGGATATTGTAGTAAGTTCAAAGTCATATTTTAACAATGTTATATTTTTGAATGTCTTGGATAACAGACTTGTAGCAGCAACACAAAATAGAGTCATATCCATAGATCCAAAACATGTTGATTTTATGAATGTTGGTATTAAAGATATTATATTTTTAGGACAGAGAATTTTTATTTTTACAAAAGATGGAAGAATTATTCTTACGACTTCTAACTTAAAAGAAATGAAAGAGAAGAAATTTAAATTTGCCAATTTTTCAGCTGCAATATATGGGAAATATATATATGCAATTGTAAAAAATGGATATCTTATAGCTGTTGACAAGGATCTAATCACTACCAATGTATATCAATTACCTAATTCTATTGAAGATTTAATGTTTGCAACAAAAGGTTCATTTTACTATGATAATAAATATTTTAAATTAAGTAAGGTGAAATAAATACCTCAATGTCATCTGCTTTAGAAGCATATATAGAAAATATAACTATAGTAAAGGGGTTATCTAAGAAAACTATTGAAGCTTATAAAAGTGATTTGAGTGATTTTGAAGAATTTTTGCAAAAGGATGCAATCAAATCTGATTTGGATGATATTTTAAAATATTTGGAAAAATACAGCAATAGAAATACGATAAACAGAAAGCTCTCAGCTATAAACTCTTTTTTTAATTTTTGTATAAAAGAAGATTTTATAGATAATTCGCCTTCTTTGAAACAATTATCTACTCCAAAAACATTGCCGATTTTGCTGGAGTTTGATGATATAATAAATAGTATAAAAAACATAGAAAAAAAAAGTTGGATTGATTATAGAGATTATGCATTTATACTGTTTTTGTATGCAACTGGGGCGAGAGTTAGTGAAGCCATTGATGCTAAAAGAGATGATATTGTAGGAGAATGGTTGAAAATAAGAAATGCAAAAGGTGATAAGCAAAGAATGGTGCCGATTGCTTACACAGCACTTGAAGCTGTAAAAGAGTATCTGGATAAGAGTGTTTATAATCAAGAGTATTTATGGCTAAATTACAAAGGTGCGAGAATGAGTAGAATTACAGCATTTAAAATAACTAAAAAATATCTAAATGTTTCACCTCATGTTTTAAGACACTCTTTTGCAACATCATTGGTTTTAGGTGGAGCAGATCTAAGAGTAGTGCAAGAGCTGTTAGGGCATTCTTCTATCTTAACTACTCAGATATATACTCATATACAGCAAAAAAACTTAGAACAGACAGTAAGGAGATTTCATCCATTGTCCGGTAAATATTTTTGATAAAAAGGTTTTTCATTTGAAAGATACAGTAGAGCTTTTGCGCGAACATGGGTATGTTTTTAAGAAATTAAATAAGATTGACAATAAAATATTGGGGAATAGGAAAAAGATAGATATTTATGAGGGTGTAAATTTAAAATCATTTTTTGTTGCTATTTTCAGACCTAAACAAAAAAGCAGATTTGTTATGAAAAATGCTAATGATTTGGAAGAATTGTTTAATACTTTAGTATTGGTGCAAAAGCATAATATTAAAAAAAAGGTATTGTTGCTTGCACCTGCTATGTGTTCAAAGTCAAAAAGTTTTTTAATAGAAAACGGATGGAAAATATATGATATTGTGTGATATAGGAAATACAAATATACATTTCTATCAAGATGGTATTGTGTGGAAAAAGATTGCAAACTTTAAAAATATTGCTTCAATAGAGGAAAAATTTTATTATATCAGTGTTAATGAAAAACTTGATGCTTATCTGCTAAAAAGTGATAAAGCTGTGGATATATCATCTTTTTTTGATTTAGATACTGCGTATGAAGGACTTGGCATAGATAGATTAGCAGCTTGTAAAGCAGTAGAAAACGGTATGATTGTAGATGCAGGGAGTGCTATCACTATTGATATTGTTGCAAATGGGATACATCTTGGAGGCTATATAATGCCGGGACTTTTTGCACAGCAGAAAAGTTTTTCAGAAATTTCTACAAAATTAGATATAAGACTCAATCCAAATATAGATCTCGAACTTTTACCACAAAATAGTGCAGAAGCTCTAAGTTATGGTGCAATAAAGCCGATATTGCTAATGTTGCAAGATAGCAAAAGAGATAAAAAAATATACTTTACAGGTGGAGATGGAAAATTCTTTGCCAAATTTTTTAAAGATTCTATATATGATGAAAGTTTGGTATTTAAAGGAATGCTAAAAGTCATCCACGAAAAAAATTTATAAAAAGGTAGAAAATGTTAACTATTGCATTGCCAAAAGGAAGAATTGCAGAAGAGACTTTATCTCTTTTTGAGAAGATATTTGATAAAAAGTTTGTTTTTGATGATAGAAAATTGATTTTAAGAGATAAGGAATTTACCTTTTTATTGGTGAGAAATCAAGATGTACCTGTTTATGTCTTGCATCAAGCAGCAGATTTAGGTGTAGTCGGACTCGATGTTTTGGTTGAAAAAGAGTTAGATTTGGTTGATTTACTGGATTTGAATATCGGTAAATGTAAAGTTTGTGTTGGTATGAAAAATGAAGATGAATTAGATACAAGCAAACCAAGTATAAAAGTAGCAACAAAAATGGAAAATATAGCAAGAAAACATTTTTCATCAAAAGCAATAGCTGCAGAGATTATAAAACTTTATGGTTCTATAGAATTGGCTCCGATAGTAGGAATGTGTGATGCCATAGTTGATATAGTAGAAACAGGAACGACGATGAAGCAAAATGGCTTAAAAGTGGTAGAAACTATAATGAATTCATCTGCGCACCTAATAGCAAATAAAAATAGTTTTATATCAAAAAAAGAAGAAATTTTATCTGTTTATGCTAAATTATCTAAGATAGTTTGATGGCAATTGCATCTTTTTCATTTAAAACTTTTGTTAATTCCTCTTTTGAAGCATTATAGATATTTTCAAAAGTTCCAAAATATGTCAATAGTTTTTTAACTTTGCCTATTCCAATACCTTTTTTATTTAACAGTTCAATTTGTTTATCTTGTTTTAGTTTTTGTTTTCTGTGAAATGCGATGGCGAACCTGTGGGCTTCATCTCTTAGTCTTTGAATAAATTGTAAAACTTTATTATCTTCTTTTAAGGGAATAAGTCCTGCTTTGGTATATATTTTATCACTTGCTTTCCCTTTGCTTCTAACTGTTCTTTTTCCTTTTTTCTCTTTTGAAATGGCTATTATGTCAAGATCTACCCCAAAGCTTTCAGATATATCATAAGCAAGACTCAATAATGTTTTTCCACCGTCTATAACCCAAAGGTCAGGGGCTGGATTTTTTTCAAAACTCTCACATCTTTTAGTAAGTAATTCTTTCATTTGTGCATATTCGTCAGTAGAAGTCAGGTTATAGTGTCGGTATCTGTCTTTTTGAAAATCATTTTCATAAAATATACATGAGCCAACAGGGTTTGATCCTTGAATGTGTGAATTATCATAGGCTTCTATGGTATTTGGAGTTTTTTTAAGATTTAATATGGATTTTAATTTTTGTAATATAGCATCCTTTTCATAAATACGCCTGTCATTTAGTATCTCTTTGGCATTGTTTAATGCGATTTTTATTAATTCTTTTTTCGCACCTTTTTTAGGTGTGGATATAATGATATTATTTTTTGTTTTTTCCTGTATAAATTCTTCTATAAGTGCCTTTTGATCAAACTCATCACCTACAATAATCTCTTTTGCGATCAATGGTTTGTCATCTTTGTAAAAATCCAATAAAGATCTTTTGTATATCTCATCTTTGCTAAAACCATTATCATCTTTGAAAATATTATGAGTTATTGAGACTATTTTTCCTAATCTTACAAACATTTTGATAAGAACTGCTTTTTTATCTTTTATAAAAACAGTAAATATATCATAATTAGCACTGTTTTTTAAGTCAATTTGAGAGATTATAGTGCTTAGTTTTATTTTTTTTATACTATCTCTTACTTTTGCGGCTTCTTCATAGAGTTTTCTTTCTGAATAAAATATCATTTTATCATTTAATAGCGTTAAAAGATGGTTTTTATTTTTTAAGCTTTCTAATGCATTTGATACAATAAGATGATAATCTTGTTTGCTTATTTTTTTTTCACAAGGTGCAGGACATCTTTGTATTTGATAGAATAAACAAGCTTTTTTTCCTTTAAGACATCCTTTTTTTTGGACAAGAGGGTAGAGTTCATAGAGGGCATTTAATATCTCTCTTGAAGCTGTGGTAAAAGGACCAAAGTATTTTATGTGAGTTCCTTTTTGTACTTTTCTTGTTATTTCAAATCTAGGAAAATCTTCCTTTAAATCTATAAAAATATAAGGATATGTCTTATCATCTCTAAGTAGTATATTGTATTTTGGTTTTAACTGTTTTATAAGAGAATTTTCAAGTATCAATGCATCATGCTCATTGTTAACAATGATATAATCAAGAGATTTGGTTTCAGTTATCATTTTATGAATTCTCAAACCCAGTCTTGGAGAGGGCGATAAAGAAGGAGTAAGGCTAAAATAACTTTTTATTCTATTTCTTAGATTTTTAGCCTTACCTATATATAAAAGTTTTCCATCTTTATCAAAATATTGATAAACTCCGGCATTTTGTGGTAAATTTTTAATCTTATCTATCATCATAGAAAGATTATACATAAAAAGTTTTTTTATTTTGATAAATATTTTTCAAAATGCTCTATATTTATACTGACAAACTTATAAGCAATCCATATTAAAACAGGCCAAGAACATAGCCAGATAATTCCACTAACATAATCTATATTTTCCATTTTTTCTCCTAATATCCGTGTGAGTCAGATTTGACTTCATCTAAAGTTATTTTTTTTCTATCCATAATTCTCCATACAAAAATGATATATGCCAACACAAAAGGTACCAATAAAGATACATAACTCATAGTAACTAATGTATATTTACTTGATGAGCTGTTTTGTATATTAAGCGAGCTTTGTAAGTTGCTTATAGACGGATATATTGCAGTATTATTAAATCCAAGCAAGCACAATAAAGATAATACAACTAAAACTGTTCCTATGCCGCTAAACCATATACCTTTTTTGCTATTTTTAAATATACTTATAAAAATTGCATATAAAACCATAATTGTACCGATTAAAAAAGATACAAGTAATACAGGTGAATTTAAAAAGTTTAATAAAAATTTATATTTTACGGTAAAAAAACCGTTTGCATTATATGCTGCACCAGTTGCTGTCAGTAATGAAATAACAAATAAAACAAAAAATCCTATAAATAATATAGCATCTTGCTTGAGTTGTGTTTTTGCACGAAAAGATATTTTTTCATTATTTATATTGTTTAAAAAATACATTTCTGCTTGAACCCTAGCAAGAAAAAATACAGTAAAGCCCAAGATTACATTTATAGGATTTAAAACAGCTTCCAAGCCCCTTGTCGGAAGAGTCCAGGCTGATAAATTCATATTTGTAACGATAAAATTTCCACCTGTAAAGAGTGTTCCAAGTGCAATTCCTATAAGGATGATTCCCAAGCTTCCATTTATATATAAAAAAACTTCATAAACTTTTTGTCCTAAAAAATTATTTGGTTTTTTTCTGTATTCATATGATACTGCTTGAATGATAAAGCAAAAAAGTATCGCCATCCAAACAAAGTAAGCTCCTCCAAAACTAACAGCATAAAATAATGGAAAGGCAGCAAATAATGCTCCGCCGAACATTACCAATGTTGTAAAAGTTAATTCCCATTTTCTACCTAAGGAAGCTATAATGATATCTTTTTCATCATTACTTTTTGCGAATTTGTTTAATAGGGTTTGTCCGCCTTGAACAAAAGTCATAAATGTAAACAAAGAACCAAGCAGGGCAACTAAAAACCACCAATATTCTTGAAGCGTCAAATAAGATAAATTTCCAAACATTATTGTTCTCCTTCTACGCCAATTTTTATTTGCGTTAGCATAATTTTTATTTCAGCAATCAAAAGAGCTGTAAAGAGTATGGTAAAAAGTGCCAAGGTTATGATAACTGAATTGTCTGATAAATGAGAAGTTGCAAGAGATGTCGGCAGCATACCTTGTATTGCCCAAGGTTGTCTTCCCACCTCAGCTACTATCCAGCCGACTTCGCCGGCTAAGTATCCAAGCGGTATAGAAAAAAGTGCCAATTTTAATAATAGCCTTTTTGTCTGTATTTTGCCAACCATGGAAAAATATAAAACAAATAAAAATAGTATTAAAAACCATGTTCCTAAACCTACCATGATATGAAAACTATAAAATGTTATTGCAACAGGGGGTATGATATCTTTTGGGCTTTTCAAGTATCCATATCCCATATAATTTTGATATTTTCTAAATGTTTTGAGTGCTGATTTTGCCTGTAATTCATCATTTGCCTGTTTGGCATTTTTGTATTGCAACAAAGATTTAATAGCAATTTTACCCTTGTTGATTTTATTTTGTGCCGATTCGATTCCCATTTTTTTATCACCATATACCAAATTATCTATACCGGGGACAAAAGCATTTATATTTCTAAATCCAAGAAACGAAAGGGCATAAGGGATTTTTATATCCCAAAGAAAAGTATTTTTATTGTCACCTATTTTTTTCTCAGGATTTAACTGCCCTATGGCAACAATCCCTTCTCTTTTAGCTCCATTATACAGCCCCTCCATAGCAGCTAATTTTGTAGGTTGTTTTAAAGCAACCAAGTGAGCTGACTGATCTCCTGTAAAAATAAGAAATATAGACACCAAAAGTCCAAAAGAAGATGCTACAATAATACTTCTTTTTGCAAATAAAATATCTTTCTTTTTTAAAAGATACCAACTGCTTATCCCAACAACAAATAATGAACCCATAACATATCCACTTGATATGGTATGTAAAAATTTTGCTACAGCTATGGGGTTAAAAAGGACATTAAAAAAATTTTCCATTTCAAATCTTGCTCTATCGACATTGAATTTCATACCTACTGGATGCTGCATCCACCCATTTGCTACAAGTATCCACAAAGCAGATAAGTTTGAGCCTATTGCTACCAACCAAGTAGATAACAGATGAGTTTTTTTCGATACTTTATCCCATCCAAAAAACATTATCGCAAAAAATGTTGATTCTAAGAAGAATGCCATAAGTCCTTCTATGGCTAAAGGTGCACCAAATATATCACCAACTATCCAAGAATAATTTGACCAATTTGTTCCAAATTCAAATTCCATAATGATACCTGTTGCTAAACCTATAGCAAAGTTTATACCAAAAAGTGTCATCCAGAATCTTGTAAGTTTTTTCCATTCCTTGTTGCCTGTCTTTACATAAATTGTCTCCATTATGGCAATAATGAAAGAAAGACCGAGAGTCAAAGGCACAAATAACCAGTGATACAATGCCGTGAGAGCAAATTGTGCTCTTGATAAGTCAACTATATGTTCCACACATACTCCTTTTTATTTATTTTTTATTAAGTTTTCCATGACAAAATTTGCTCTTTGCTTATTATTAGAAAAATTTGTTTGCAATATGTTCGGAAAGAAAAATATTTTTAAAATTACAAAAAATATAAATATTTTAACAGCAAGAATTATCCATAATTTTTTTCCGACTTTCATGCCTTTAAAGCCATCAATATAAAAATATAATATGTTTTTGATAATATTCAATTATTTATACCTTTGAAGTTTAATATAAATGGCATTGTACCAGTATAAACTGAAAATTAAGTATTATTTCTACTCTAAGTCATCAATTTTATTTATTATTTTCTTTATATTTTCAAATATTTTTATCAAATTTTTATCATCTGTGCGAATTAAAAATTCCCCTTTTGAGCGCTCTTTATAAGCAATCTCAGCTGACGAGGTTTCTTGAATTTCATCCAGCTTATTGCTTATAAATGTTCTAATATCATCAACTTCTATATTTTTGCAGGATAAATCAATTTTTTTTAACTCTTTTAATAGTCTCTTTATTAAATTAACATTATAATTAAATTCCATCTTCAAGCCAGGGTGGTTTAGCGCGATGAATAGTGTTTTATTTTTTATATACATAAAAAGTATGGCATTTGAGAGTCTACCTGGCAAAAGTGACTTTATTTTGTTAAAGCACTCAATATTTTTTATTTTAGAACAAAAGGAACGGTTTTTTATATGAGTTATTATAGAAGAAGATTTTTTCATCTGCTAATTATAGCAAATTTATTTTTATTTTTTAGTGGGTGCGGTTACAAGGGTAATCCAACTTATCAAAACAGTGATATAAATAAGCAATTTCTTTCAAAGATTGAATATAAAATTAAAGAGGCTAAAAAGATTGCAAATATATGATGTTATTATAGTAGGGGCTGGTATAGCAGGATTAAATGCCGCTTTAAATTTACCAGAAGAGAAGAAAGTATTGATTTTATGCAAAGAAAATTCTTGGGATTGTAATACTTTTTACGCACAAGGTGGTATTAGTGTGGCAGTTGATGAAAATGATGTAAATTTACACATTCAAGATACCATAAATGCTGGAGCAGGGCTTTGTGATAAAGAGGCAGTCAAGGTTCTTTGTGGTGAGGGCAGAAGTGCGGTTGATTCTTTGATACAAAAAGGATTTGAATTTGATAAAGATGATAAAGGCAATCTTTTATATACAAAAGAGGCAGCTCACAGTAAAAATAGAATAGTTCATGCAGGCGGTGACGCAACCGGAAGACAGGTACATCTTTTCTTAATGCAAAAAAATCCTCATCCTTTAATGTATAAAACTACGGTTATAGATATTTTACAAAAAAATGATTTGGTATATGGTGTTAGAATTTTTCATCAGGGAAAATTTGAAAATATATATGCTAAAAATACCATAATTGCCAGTGGTGGCATAGGCTCTCTTTATGAATATCATACAAATGCTAAAACTGTAAGTGCAGACATGCAGGGCTTGGCAATAGAGTGTGGGTGTGAACTTAGAGATATGGAAATGACACAGTTTCATCCTACGGTTTTTGTAAATACCGACAAAGCAAGAAAACAGCTTTTAAGCGAATCTTTAAGAGGCGAGGGAGCTTTTGTCATAAATGATAAAGGAGAAAGATTTTTATTTGATTATGATAAAAGAGGAGAGCTCAGTCCAAGAGACATAGTAAGCAGATCTATATTTGATTATAAGCAAAAGCACAAGAAAGATACTATCTATCTTTCTTTTGAGAATTTTCAAAGGGAATTTTTTAAAAATAGATTTCCAACTATTTATTATAACTTAAAAGGTTTGGGCTTTAACCTGCCAGAAGACAGAGTTCCTATCTCGCCGGCATTTCATTATGCTATGGGTGGTATAAAATGTGATTTGGATGCAAAAGTGGATAAATATAAAAATTTATATGTTATTGGAGAAGTTGCAAACACAAGAGTTCATGGAGCCAACAGATTAGCTAGTAATTCTTTGCTTGAGGGGTTGGTTTTTTCAAGGCGAGCGGTTAGAAAAATACTACAAAAGAATTATGATTTTATCCATATCGAATTTGATGAAAAATCTGAGATTTTATTTAAACCAAATGATAAAATATTAAAAAGCGAATTAAGAACCTTAATGTGGAATAATGTGGGAATAGTAAGAACTAAAAAAAATTTAAAACTTGCATTAGATAAAGTTGATTCAATGATTTCAAGTGATATAGGAAAGCTTTTAAAGCTTAGACTTTTGACATCAAAAGCTATTATTGAAAGTGCCATAAAAAGAGAAAAATCTTTAGGTGCACATTATATAAAAAATTAAAAGGAGATTTATGAAAATTTTATTATTATTGTTTGGTATTTTCAGCAGTATATTTGCCAATACTGCTGAGAGTGCTGGTGCAGGGGCTGTTAACCTAACTAATAGTTGGGTGGGAATACTTTGTTTGATTATATTTGTTGTGGGGTACTATATCATAGCCGCTGAAGAATCATATCATATAAATAAAGCAAAACCTGCTCTTTTTATAGGTACTTTTATGTTTATGATTATTGGTGTTTATTATGCAATAAACCATATGGATTTATTGCGTCTTCATGAAGAATTGGGAAGTCTTATATTGGAAATTTCAGAAATCTTCTTTTTCCTATTTGTTGCTATGACATATATAGAAACTATGATAGAGAGAAATGTTTTTGAAGTTTTAAAATATAAACTAATTTCAAGAGGCTACACATACAAGAAAATCTATTGGATAACAGGACTTTTAGCATTTTTTATATCTCCTTTTGCTGATAATTTAACAACTGCATTGATACTTTCAACAGTTTTGGTTACTATAGATAAAACACATAGAGAATTTTTAATCCCAGGTGCTATCAATATCGTTGTTGCTGCAAATGCTGGTGGAGCTTGGAGTCCTTTTGGAGATATTACGACATTGATGTCATGGGCGGCTGGAAAAGGAACGGTTATAGACTTCTTGGCACTTTTTCCAGCAGCAGTAATAGGCTGGGTTTTGACTGCATTTTTACTAAGTCGTGTGGTACCAAAGGGAAAGCCACATTTTGATATAAAGACTACGCAAAAACATGAGTTAAAACCAGGTGCAAAAACTGTAATATGGCTTGGTGTTTTCACGATTGCCGTTGCAGTACTTAGTCATCAGTTTTTTGATTTTCCAGCGATGTGGGGTATGATGTTTGGTCTTTCGCTTTTAAAAACATATTCATACAGACTTAAGAAAAAAAGTGATAATCCTTTTAATGTATATATAAACATGGAAAAAGTAGAGCATGATACTTTGTTTTTCTTTTTTGGTATTTTAGCAGCAGTCGGAGCACTTCATATAATTGGATATCTTGAATATATAGTAAAATTATATGATATCATAGGTAACACTACTGGTAATATCGGCGTTGGATTTATTTCTGCTATTATAGATAATGTGCCGGTTATGAGTGCAATTTTAAAGGCAAATCCGCACATGGAAGATGCACAGTGGATGTTAGTTACCATGACAGCTGGTATAGGAGGAAGTCTTATTAGTTTTGGAAGTGCGGCAGGAGTAGGAGTTATGGGAAAAATGAGAGGTATTTATACTTTTAATACCCATATAAAATATGCTTGGACAATACTTGCTGGATATGCTGTTTCTGTTGCTATATGGTATGTACAGTTTGAGATACTTGGGATATATTAACATAAAAATAAATTAATGGAGATTACATGAAAAAAGTACCTATTGTTGTTTTGGATTTTGGATCACAATATACTCAGCTTATAGCTAGAAAATTAAGAGAAAATGGGGTTTATTGTGAAATTGTTCCTTATAACGAAAAAATAGAAGATATAAAAAAACGAGAACCAAAGGGATTGATACTCTCCGGAGGTCCCGCTTCTGTATATGCCAAAGATTCTTATCATCCTGATAATAATATTTTTGAAATAAATTTACCAATTCTTGGTATTTGTTACGGGATGCAACTAATTGTTCAACATTTTGGAGGCAAAGTAATGCCGACAAATACTCATGAGTACGGCAAAGCAGTTTTAAAATGTGAGAATAATCCTATCTTTGATGATACTGAAAAAGAACAGATAGTTTGGATGAGTCATGGAGACAGAGTTGAAGAGTTGCCAAAAGATTTTAAAAAGATTGCTTATAGTGAAAACTCTCCTTATGCTGCAATAGCAAATGAAAAAGATAATATTTATGCTTTTCAGTTTCATCCTGAAGTTTATCATAGTGAGTATGGAAGTAAAATGCTCAAGAATTTTGCAAAACATATTTGTAATTGTGAAAGTACTTGGAATATGGGTAGTTTTGCCAAAGAGCAAATTCTAAAAATTAAAGATATCGTAGGCGATGATAAAGTGCTTTGTGCTGTTAGTGGGGGAGTGGATAGTTCTGTTGTGGCGGCTTTACTTAATGAAGCGATTGGCGATAACCTGATAGCTGTATTTATAGACACAGGATTATTAAGAGCAAATGAACGGGAATCTGTGGAAAATATGTTTAAGGTAAAGCTGAAAATTCCCCTTGTTACAATAGATGCAACAAAAATATATATGGATAAATTAAAAGGCATCAAAGATCCCGAAGAAAAAAGAAAAATTATTGGATATACATTTATAGAACTTTTTGAACAAGAAGCAAAAAAGTACGACGGTATAAAATATTTGGCACAAGGTACGCTCTATCCAGATGTTATAGAGTCAGTATCAGTTAAAGGACCAAGTAAAACTATCAAATCACATCATAATGTAGGTGGTTTGCCAGAATGGATGAAATTTGAACTTATTGAGCCTTTAAGAGAACTTTTTAAAGACGAAGTTAGAAGGTTAGGAGTTGAGCTTGGTATCCCTAAAGATATGGTTTCAAGA
>WFMT01000017.1 GCA_015488975.1 Campylobacteraceae bacterium
ATCTAAATGAACAGATGGACTCATTGTAAGAGAAATGGCACTATTTTTTATATATCTGCCTTTTGAACTTGCAGGTTTATGCTTATTTATTGCTCTTACAAAAGTTGTCAAGTTTTCATCTAATTGCTCTTTTGTAAAACTAGCTTTCCCTATTCCAGCTTGAATATTTCCCTGTTTATCAACTCTAAAATTAACTTGTCCACCCTTAGCATTTTCTACTGCTTTAGTAATATCCATAGTAACAGTACCGGTTTTTGGATTTGGCATTAAACCTTTTGGACCAAGCGTACGACCAACTTTTCCAACCAATCCCATCATATTTGGAGTTGAGATAAGTACATCAAAGTTAATATTTCCTGCTTGAATATCTTCTATCAACTCTTCAGCACCTACTAAATCTGCTCCTGCCGCTTTTGCTTCGTCAGCTTTTACATCTTTGGCAATAACTGCAACTCTCACACTTTTTCCAGTTCCGCTTGGAAGCACAACTGACCCTCTTACCATTTGATCTGCATGTCTTGGATCAACATTTAACTTCATTGCAATCTCAACTGTTTCATCAAATTTTGCAGAAGCCAAAGTCTTGATAATATCAATTGCATTATCTTTTATATAAACTTTATTTTTATCGAATTTACTATTTAATTCTTTAAATCTTTTTGAAATTTTATTTGCCATTATTATCTCCGCATTTTTTGCTACCACAATATTCCTTGTGGTTGGGTGTTTAATCTACGATATCTATGCCCATACTTCTTGCACTGCCTTCAATAATCTTAGAAGCAGTTGCTATGTCATTTGTATTTAAATCTGCAATTTTATTTGCAACTATATCTTTAATTTGAGCTTTTGTTAGTGTAGCAACCTTATTTTTCAATGGGTTATCACTACCTTTTTTAATATTTGCAGCTTTTTTTATCAAATCAGATGCTGGTGGTTGTTTTGTGATAAAAGTAAAACTTCTATCAGCATAAACAGTTATAACAACTGGGATTTTAAAGCCTGCCATATCTTTAGTTTTTTCATTAAAAGCTTTACAAAATTCCATTATATTAACACCTTGCTGACCAAGTGCTGGTCCAACAGGAGGTGAAGGGTTTGCTTTTGCCGCAGCTATTTGAAGTTTAATTTCACCTGTAACTTTTTTAGCCATTTCTTTCCTTTATCTAAATTTATTTGAGAGAACCGGAGAATAATTGTGTCCGTCAGTAAAGACTTTGCTTTAGGACTTAGACATGATATCTCACAGTCAAATCTATTCAGAAGCAAATCAATTTGCCTCTTATAGCAATTTTACACTACTTTTTCAACCTGTGAATACAATATTTCTACCGGAGTACTTCTTCCAAATATTGAAACATTTAATTTTAATTTTCCATGCTCCATATCATATTCTTCAACTATTCCTATAAAATTTGCAAACGGGCCTTCCACTATTCTTACATTTTCACCCTCATCAAATGAAACTTTCGGTCTAGGATCACCTCTTTTTTCAGCTTTTTTTATAATCAATTCTATATCTTTTTCACTAAGAGGAGTAGGCCTTTTTGATTCACCGATAAATCTACTTACTCTAGGAAGTGATTGTATCTTTTGCCAAAAATTTGTATCCAAATCAACCTGAGCAAAAACATAACCGGAATACAAGCTTCTTTCACTTATTTTCTTTTTACCATTTTTTATCTCTATTACATCTTCAGTAGGCACGATAACATCGCCCAATCTATCCTCTATACCAAACTGAACTGCTAAATTCTTTATTGCTTCTTTTACACTCTGCTCACTACCGGCATAAGTTTGTATAGCATACCATTTAAGCGACATAACTCTTCCTAACTTATGCTATAGTTGATAATGCAAAAGACATTATCAAGTCAATCAACGCTAAGAATATTGCAATAACAGTAACTACAATTACAACGGAAACAAAAGCATTTCTAACTTGTTCTTTAGTGGGAAAGATAACTTTCGTTAGCTCAGCTCTGGAATGTTTTACATAACTTATCAATTTTTCCATTTAACTCTCCTATTAATCCAAGCAAAGCTCAGTTTCAATTTCCATAATCCTCAAGTGGCAGGGCAGGAGGGACTCGAACCCCCAGCCATCGGATTTGGAATCCGGCGCTCTACCATTGGAGCTACTACCCTATATTAAACAATACAGTTTAAAACTATGACTTTAACTTTACTTCTTTGTGAATTGTATGTTTTTTAAGTCTTGGACTATATTTTTTTACTTCAAACTTTTCAGCATGTGTTTTACTGTTTTTTGTTGTCGTATAGTTGATATCACCTGATTCACTGCATTTAAGACCTATCTTTACTCTCATCGATTATCCTTCTAAAATAAAACGGAGTAAAATTACTCCGTTTATCAATTTTAAACTATTTAATTATTTTTGAAACAACACCAGCACCGACAGTTCTGCCACCTTCACGGATTGCAAATCTTGTACCATCTTCCAATGCAATTGGAGCTATAAGCTCAACACTGATTTTTACATTATCCCCTGGCATAACCATTTC
>WFMT01000018.1 GCA_015488975.1 Campylobacteraceae bacterium
GGTTATATCCTCATCGTTTTCAAGCTTTAATTCATCTTCTTCAAAGTTAAATTCTTTATATGGTATCTTAAAAAATGCACTAAACACTATATTTTTATCATCAAATATCAAAATAGTTAATGAATTTTCCATATATTGCATGTGCAATGTATTTTTATTCCTTTGTTTTTCATTGGTTGCAAAATTATTAAGTAATAAAAATGAAGAAAAAGTAAAATCAAGCCCAATTGGCTTAAATATTTGATTGATCCATTTTATATCAGTTTTTGAAGTATAAGTCATCCAAATTTTTTTCACGCAAACACTTACTATATCTTTTTGATTTATATTATACTGCTTTAATTTTGTATCATTACATGTTGGCAAGCAGTTTTGAGATAATGAATCTAATAAATATGATATATAGACAAATTTATATTTTTTTTGCAATGATGATACAAATTCAATAATATCAGAAGATAACTGTTTGTTTTCATCCATTGAAAATTTTTTTTCATCCTTCTTTATAATATTTTCATTTTTGATAATGATATATGTAAGTAAATATTCATTTTTCTCGGAAATTATAGCAATAAAAACATTTGAAAATTTTTTTTGTATTATTCTTTTTAATTTATTCACTGCTGTTTACCTTTCCTTTTTACCGACAAAGCGGATGTGCTTTTTGATAATTTTTTAACTTATTCTTACTGTCTAACTTTGTATAAATTTCTGTAGTTGACAGCGAACTATGCCCTAAAAGCATACTAATATCACTAATTCTTCCTCCATTATTAAGCAAATCACTTGCATAAGAGTGTCTGAGTTGATGAGGAGTCACTTTTATACCGATTTGTTTAAAAATTTTATTAATCTTATATCTTAGACTATTTTCGCTTAATTTTCTTCCATTTTTTTCAAAAACATAGATAAAAGTACTATTTTTTTTAAAATATATATCAATCTTTTCTTTTATTAACGGTAATATTGGTATATTTCTTATCTTATCACCTTTTCCTTTGACTCTTATCCAGTTATCTTTTATATCATTTTTTTTAAGACTTGCAAGCTCCGAAATTCTCAGTCCAAAGCCATACAAAAACAGTATAAGCATTTGGTCTTGTTCATTTGAGCTTTTTAAAGCTTCTTGAATATAAATAAAATTTATTGGTTTTGGAAGAGTTTTTTGAGTCTTTATCAAATCATCAGAAATAAGTTTTATTTTATATTCATTATCTTTTAAAAAACTTACAAAACTCCTTACTATACTTATTTTCTTAGCAATTGTCTTTTTATTTTTTTGGGAAATCTCAAGTCGATATGGCATAAGATTTATAATCAAATAGGAATCATTTTTCTCTATACCCATAAACTTTACAGCCTCTTTTAAATTTAATTCATAAGTCCTGTATGAACTTTCACTAAAACCAGCTACTCTTTTTTTGTATTGTAAGAATCTTTTAATTTCTTCATTAAAAAAGTTCTTCATATATCTTCTTAAATTTTTTATATATATTTGAGGCTTTTGATGTTAACTTTTCATCAGAAAAAATGTTTGGTTTTAATTTATCATATTCTCCAATCATAATTTCACATATTATTTTTATTTTTGCTAGTTGTTGTTTTGATACTTTTTTATTACTGCTTATAGATGCTATTTGTTGTAAATATTTATTACCCTCTTTTATATATTTTATATACTTCAGCGCTACTTTACTGCCGTTCATTACAGTAAGAGACATTGTATTGTAAGGATCTTTTAGATAGACTTCTCGAGAGAGCATATATGCCTTATTGTAATCTCCAATTGAATAGTACATTCTTGCTTTTAATGACATTTTATACAAATTATTAAATAAAAAAAAGTATATAACACCAAGAAGTAAAAAAAACAGTATGATGAAAAAAAAGTATTTTTTCATTATTTTTCATCTTCCATAAGAGCATCATTTATAACCATCTTAGCCTTTTGCATATCTAAATCCTTAATACTCAAAGGTTCTTTAGCAAACAGATAAATAGTAGAAAACGGTTTTGGTATCATAAAACTGTCCCAACTTCTAAGCTCCCAAAATGAACTGGCCTTATAGTTACAAACAATTATATCCAAATCTTTTTTCTGTGCAATAGCAACTATACCATCTGCCACTGAGTACTTTGGCCCTCTTGGGCCATCAGGAGTTATCGCTATATCATAACCTTCATTTGCTTTTTTAAAAGCTTCTTTTAAAACTTTTATAGCACCTTTGCTGGAGCTTCCTCTAATAGATTCAAAATGAAAAAATTTTATCATCTTAGATAAAACTTCACCATCAAAATGATCACTGATCATCGTTACAACTTTTGGTTTTTTTCTTAATTTATTGTATATAAAAGGCTGCATTAAAAGTTTTCTGTGCCAAAAAGCTATAATATAAGGTTTATCTTTTAATGTATATTTTGGCAAATAATATTTTTTTTTACAACTTAAATAAATCAATCTTATTATTATATATCCGATCACAGGAGCAACAAAAGAAATAATCTCTCTTTTAAACTCTTTACTCAACTAACTCTCCATATAAAACCATTCTTTTAGGATTAGTTATGACTACATCGGCTATTTTACCAAGTAATTGTTCACTTCCGGCAACTTGCACCATGAAGTTATTATCACTTCTTCCTGCTATCATTCCATCTGGTTTAAGTTCTTCAAATAAAACTTGATATCTTTTACCTTTTTGAAGATAACTTATCTCATCAATTATATTTGTATGCAAATCTTGTAAAGTTTTCAATCTTGCACTGCCTACTTCACCTGGTATCTGGTTTAAAAATGCAGCTGCTTTTGTGAAAGGTCTAGGAGAATATTTAAACGAAAACATTTGCTCAAACCTGACTTTATTAACAACATCCAATGTATCTTCAAAATCTTTTTCGCTCTCACCTGGAAATGCCACTATGACATCAGTGCTTATATGAACATCTTTCACCAATTCTCTAAGCTTCAATGCTCTTTGAATAAACCACTCTTTAGAATATCCTCTTTTCATCTGCTTAAGTATTTCGTTAGATCCACTTTGAAGAGGCATATGCATAGATTTACATATTTTAGGATTTGATGCAAAAACATTTAAGAATTTATCATCCATGTGCAATGGATGAGGGGATGTAAATCTTATTCTCTCAACACCATCAATTTCACTAACCATCTCCAACAAATCAGAAAAATCAATATTTTTTATGTCTTTATCACTAAATCTTATACCGTAGTTATTTACATTTTGCCCAAGTAAAAATATCTCTTTAGCCCCATTTTCAACTGCTCTTTTTACTTCATTTATAATGATATATGGCGGGATAGAGACTTCATTGCCTCTGGTATGAGGGACTATACAATAGGTACAACTTTTATCACATCCGATAGATATATTGACAAACGCTTTATAAGGTGAACTTCTAAACTCGCCAAAAACATATTTGCTTTCATCATAGTCTATACCAACATCAACAAATTTATCTTCATGCAGTGCTTTTGTAATTTTTGAAACATTTCTTGCACCAAGTACAAAACTGACACTTGGAGCTTTTTTTAGTATTTCTTCACCAAGATGACTGGCAGTACAACCACAGATGCCTATCTTTGCATCCTCTTTTTTTATCTTATTAAATGCTCCTATTTCTGAGAAAAGTTTATGAACAGGCTTTTCTCTGACACTACAGGTATTTATAAGTATAAGGTCTGCTGTTTTTGCATCATCAGTTAAATGATATCCTTCTTTATCTTTTAATTCGGCTATTATATGCTCACTATCGCGAACATTCATAGCACACCCGATAGTTTCAATATAAAGTTTTTTATTTTGATTGTTACTCATTTTTATCCATATTAAAGTATATGTATTTCATATATGTAGTCATTCTCATCTAAAGTATATTTTACTTCTCGCAAATAAACACTATAGCCCAACTCTTCAAAATGTTCAACCAAAGCCACTAAATCTTTATGTGAATTACTTTTGTCGAAATAAAATATTTTTTGCCCCTCATTTTTTAAAATCTCTTCAATTTTATCAAGATTTATCTTTTTTATCTTTGCACCAAGTTCAATTTTTGCTAATTTTAATTCCATATTTTCCTCTTTAATAATATTAATTGATATTATTATAGCATTTAGATAATAAATTGCTAATTAAGTAGATTTAATGTATAATTATATCCTGCAATATAGATAAAGTTAAAATCAAATATTTTACAAATTGCAAAGCAAAGGCAGAAAGGTATAAACATTAATGGAAAAAATTGTTGATATTATGGAATCAATAGCACATGAAAAGGGGCTAGATAAAGAAAATGTTAAAGAGGTTATCATTAAATCACTTTACAATACTGCAAAAAGAGTATATGGCTCAGAATATGAATATGATGTATCTATAAATACAAAAACAAAAGATTTGGA
>WFMT01000019.1 GCA_015488975.1 Campylobacteraceae bacterium
AAAATAAGTGCAACAATCGTCACCAATATCAACAAAATACCTGCTGAAGATTCTTTTTTTATAAATTCTTCTATTATTTTCACTCAGATTCCTTTGAAATATAATTTATGAGACAACTGCACGGTATAATGATATATTAACAAATATAACCTTAAATTTAAAATATTTCAATACAAATCAAAACTGCTTAAATCTATGTTTATCGACTCATTCAATTTATAATTAATCATTTTTTTGATAAAATTAATGTTTAATTTTATTTAGGACTATAAATATGGATATTAGAGCAGAGTTTTTAGAATTTTTTGAAAAAAAAGGACATAAGGTATATGATAGCATGCCTTTAGTACCCGATGATCCGACACTTCTTTTTGTCAATGCTGGAATGGTGCAGTTTAAGAGTATCTTTACAGGTGAGATTCCCACTCCAAATCCACCAAGAGCAGTCAGTTCTCAAACATGTATAAGAGCCGGTGGAAAACATAATGATCTTGAAAATGTGGGATATACAAACAGACATCATACTTTTTTTGAAATGCTTGGAAACTTCTCTTTTGGTGATTATTTCAAGGAAAATGCTATAAAGTATGCATGGGAATTTATCACAGAAGTTTTAAAATTGCCTGTCGATAAACTCTGGGTAACCATTCATAACAGTGATGATGAAGCTGAGATTATTTGGAAAAAATATGTCAAAAGCGATAGGATAAAAAGATTTGGTGATAAAGATAACTTTTGGCAAATGGGAGACACCGGACCTTGCGGCCCTTGTAGTGAAATATTTTATGACCAAGGAAGTGAAAAATTTGATACTGATGAAGATTATTTAGGTGGAGAGGGAGATAGATTTTTAGAGATTTGGAACTTAGTTTTTATGCAGTATGAAAGAAGCAAAGACGGTACTTTAGCACCGCTTCCAAAACCTTCCATAGATACTGGCATGGGGCTTGAAAGAGTTGTGGCTGTCATGGAAGGGGTTTCAAGCAACTATGATACAGAACTTTTTATGCCTCTTATCAAACAAGTTTCAAATATGTGTAAATTCCCTTATGTTTATGACAAAGGGGCAAGTTTCAGGGTTATCGCAGATCATATACGAAGTGTTACATTTCTTTTAGCACAAGGCATAACATTTGATAAAGAGGGACGAGGTTATGTTTTAAGAAGGATACTTAGACGCGCTTTAAGACATGGATATCTTTTGGGGCTCAGGGAGCCTTTTATGTATAAGCTTGTTGATACTCTTTGCGATATAATGGGAGGACATTATCCTTACATTATAGAAAAAAGCGGTACTGTGAAAGAGATGATAAAAAACGAGGAAGAAAAGTTTTTATCTACTATTGAGAGTGGATTGGCTCTATTTGAAAAAGAGCTTCTTAACACCAAAGATGTTTTTAGCGGTGAAGTTGCATTTAAATTGTATGATACTTTTGGATTTCCTCTTGATTTGACATCCGATATGCTAAGAGAGATACAAAAAAGTGTTGATATAGAAAAATTTGAAGAGTTAATGGATAAGCAAAAAAGAAGATCGCAGGCATCTTGGAAAGGTAGCGGTGACAAGGCAAAAGACGGGGATTTTAAAGAACTTTTGGAAAAATTCTCTAAAAATGAATTTGTAGGATATGACTCCGTACATGCCCAAAGCACAATTTTGGCTCTTCTTGATGAAAACTTTAAGTTAACCGACAACTTAAGCACAGGAGAAAAAGGCTGGGTATTTTTAGATAAAACTCCTTTTTATGCACAAAGTGGTGGTCAATGTGGCGACAGGGGAATTATTTTTGATGAAAACAAAGAGTCTTTGGCTGAAGTTCTTGATACCGAAAAGTTTTTTGAGCTTAATCTCGCCCAAGTTTTAATAAAAAAAGAGTTAGAAACAAATCAAAAAGTACAATGTACAGTCAATGATGATAGAAATGAGATAAAAAAACATCACTCAGCTACTCATCTTTTACATTCAGCTTTAAAAAAGATTTTAGGAGAACATGTAAATCAAGCCGGGAGTTTAGTTTTAAAAGATAAATTAAGATTTGATTTCTCTCATCCAAAAGCTATGAGCAAAGAAGAGATAGAAGAAGTTCAAGATTTTGTGAATGAGGTTATTGCTCAAGCTATTGCATCTCTCACTAAAATAATGCCAGTAGATGAAGCTAAAAAAAGTGGTGCGATGGCACTTTTTGGTGAAAAATACGGGGATGAAGTAAGAGTCGTATCGTTTGATAAAGTAAGTGTTGAACTTTGTGGTGGCACTCATGTGAAAAACAGTAGCGAAATCGGCAGTTTTTATATCACAAAAGAAAGTGGAGTCAGCGCAGGAGTTAGAAGAATAGAGGCAGTATGCGGCAAAGCAGCTTATAAATATAGCAAAAACTATATGAAAAATTATGCTCTTATTTGTGAAGAGGTGAAAAATAAAGATCCTTTTGCAGGAATAAAAAGATTAAAAGAGCAATTAAAAGCACAAAAAGCACAAACGATTAAACTGCAAAACAATACAAAAAAAGAATTGTCAATTGATAAAGTTGCTGGCATTTCTCTTATAGTTGAAGAGGTTGACGCGGGTGATATCAAAAATTTAATAGATGAACTTAAAAATCAAAATGATAAAGTTTGCGTCATGCTCTTTCAAAAAAAAGGTGATAAAGTTATGATTGCCTGTGGCGTTAAAAATGCTCCAATTAAAGCCGGAGCGTGGATAAAAGAGATTGCTCCTGTTTTAGGTGGAAACGGTGGAGGAAGAGATGACTTTGCTCAAGCAGGTGGCAAAGATATATCCAAGTTAAATGAAGCTATCATAAAAGCAAAAGAGTATATTAAAAATAGTTTGGGAGAGTAAAATGAGTCAATTTTTTATAGATTTTTTTAGAGATTACGGTAAATATATAGTATTTTTACATGTCATATCAGCAATAATCTGGATAGGAGGCATGATAGTTGTAAAGTTTATTGTCGCACCGGTTATGGCTTCCATACAAGATGTAAAGGTAAGACTCTCAAGAATACTTGAAATTATGCAAAGGCTTCTTAATTTTTCATTTATTTTTATGATACTCATAGTGATAACTGGAACCTTGATGAGCTTGGGACTTGATTTCAAGCACTCTTCTCCATCACTATATATGCTTGTTCATATAAAAGAGGCCATTTGGACTCTTATGGCACTGAATTTTTTTTATATATACAAAAAAAGAAACAGTGCTGCGAAACAATTTTTATCCGGAGACAATGAAGGAACAGCTGAGAGTATTTTTACAATAAGTAATTATCTCTTACCATTAAATATATTTCTTGGTTTTGTTGCAGTTTATTTTGGCGTTATATTAAGAGGACTTTAAAATGTTAACTCTTGCCTCATCTTCACCCACAAGAGCAAAAATTTTAAAGGATTTTGGCATTGAATTTCAGCAAAAAGGTTGCAATTTCAACGAAGAGAGTATCGATACTGATTTAGCTAAAAGTTTTGTATATCTATCTTGTAAAGGCAAGATGAATTTATGTGAGCAAAAGTATGGGATAAATCCTCCTTTGCTATGTGCAGATACAGTAGTAAGCGCAAATGACAAAATACTAAGAAAAGCTAAAAATAAAAATGACGCTAAGAATATACTTCTTAAACAAAGTAATAATGAAGTATCAATTCTTACTTGCATGATGTATAAATCAGAAAAGTTGAGTTTTATAGATATTAGTGCTACAAAATATATATTTGGTAAGTTTGATGAAAATGAAATGGAAAGATATTTGGAAAGTAACGAGTGGCAAGGTAAGGCTGGAGCTTGTATGGTCGAGGGCTTCTGCAAAAAATATATCAAAGAAGTAATAGGGCTTGAAAGTAATGCTATGGGACTTCAGATAGAAAAATTATTACCATTTTTATAAATGTTTTATGATAAAGAGTTACGAGCTATTAAAAAGGCCAACAGATATAGGATTAGAGAAGTTTTTAGTGAAGATATTTTAGATTTTGCATCAAATGACTATCTTGGACTCTCTTGCAATAAAAAACTTTTAAAAAAAGCTTACAAAAGAGTTTCTTGTTATAAAAACCATTCTCCGAAATCTTCTACTTTGGTAAATGGCTATCATCTTGTGCATAAAGATTTTGAAGATTATATCTCTAAAATCAACAACTTTTCAAAGGCAATTTGCGTGGGAAGTGGTTTTTTG
>WFMT01000020.1 GCA_015488975.1 Campylobacteraceae bacterium
ATGGATGCAGATGGTACAAAGAATGGTTACGATAATGAAATCATTGATTTGATAAGTCATAAAGTAAATGTACCTGTTATAGCAAGTGGAGGCGCAGGAACAATGAAGCATATAAAAGACACATTTTTAAGCGGAGCCGATGCGGCGTTGGCAGCTTCTATTTTTCATTATAAAGAGATAGATATTATGGATCTTAAAAGATATTTAAAAGATAGTGGCATTGTGGTAAGAATATAATGATAATTTGTGCTGGAGAAAAAGAGAGCATAAATGGAGCATCAGCTGTGGGAGTAGGGCTTATTGATACTGCTATTGAGCTCACAAGGATTTGTCTGCGAGAAATACCAAAAGAGATTATTTTTATTGGCAGTGCAGGGAGTTACGGAAAATATAATATTTTTGATATTGTAGAGTCTTCAAAAGCTTCAAATATTGAGATTTCAAGCTTGTATCAGCAATCTTATTCACCGTTATCAAATATTGTATCTATTGAGAATGTTTCACATGAAACAAATGAAATTGTCAATAGTAGCAATTTTATAACTACGGATCATAACGCAGCTTGTAAATTTAAAGAACTTGGTATGATGATAGAAAATATGGAGTTTTACTCTGTGCTAAAAGTTTGCGATCGTTTTAACATAAAAGCGAAAGGTATCTTTGTCATAACAAATAAATGTAACAAATCAGCACATAGTGATTTTCTTAAAAATCATAATAAAGCAAAAGAGCTTATGGAGAATATCGTAAATGAGTACAGATAAGACAGCAGTAACAAACTATACGAAAGAAGAATTACAAAGTATTATAAAGCCTTCATATAGGTCAAAACAGGTATTTGGTTGGATATATCAAAAATATATAAATAGTTTTGATGATATGAAAAATTTACCTAAAGGCTTAAGAGATGAATTAAAAGAGAAGTATTTGTTAAAAAGTTTAAAGATATTGGCAAAAGAAGAGAGTAGGGATGGAAGTATTAAATATCTTTTTGGATTAAAAAACGATTTAAGTATAGAAGCTGTTTTGTTGCCTATGAAAAAAGAGATAAAAGATGTAGATGGAAACATTGTCCAATCTGCAAAATATACGATATGTATCTCTTCGCAAGTTGGGTGTAAAATAGGATGTGCATTTTGTCTAACTGCTAAAGAAGGTTTCAAAAAAAATCTATCAGCAGGAGAGATAGTAGAGCAGGTTTTGGAGATAAAAAAAGATAATAATATCGCATTTAACAAAAAAGTAAATATCGTATTTATGGGCATGGGTGAGCCACTTGACAATATGGAAAATGTTGTAAAAGCTGTGAAAATATTTTCTGATCCAGATGGGCTTTGCATATCACCAAGAAGACAAACAATCTCAACAAGTGGATTATCGAAGCAGATAGAAAAATTGGGTAAAATGAATCTTGGTGTATTGTTGGCTATATCGCTGCATGCCGTTGACGATGAGCTAAGAGAAAGACTTATGCCCATCAACAAAGCTTACAATATAGCCTCTGTTTTAGATGCTGTTAGAAATTTTCCTATTGATGCAAGAAAAAGAGTTATGTTTGAATATCTTGTTATAAAAGATTTAAACGATGACATAAAAAGTGCTAAAAAATTAGTAAAACTTCTTCATGGCATCAAAGCAAAAGTAAATCTAATATATTTCAATTCATATCCAAATTCTCCATTTTGTAGACCAAAAGAAAATAAAATGCTGAGTTTTCAGTCATACATGAGAGAGCATGGAGTAACTTGTACAATTAGAGAGTCAAAAGGCTTGGATATATCTGCTGCTTGCGGTCAGCTTTATGAAAAGTCAGAAAAAATAAAAATCACTTAAATTAGGAGAAGACATGAGCGGATTTAGCATAGTTGATTGGGGTGAGGTTATACTGATAGGTATGGTAGTTATTGTAGGCGTTGGCGGTATCATAAAAGTGATTACAATGAAAGATAAAGAATAATAAGACCACTGTACAGCATAAACACATATCATATATCTAACTGCTAAATACTTCTCTTGTAAATATCTTAAATATATTTTTATATCTGAACTCTATCCAGTTTGCATGAAGCATTAGCCTTTTTGCACCTGTTGATTTTATTCTCTTATTTTCATCCAATAATCCATCAAGATAATCCGAAGCTGTTTGAAAATCTGTTCCGTATATAGGATCACCAAGTATAGAATGTTTCATGTGAAACAAATGAACTCTTATCTGGTGTTGTCTGCCTGTCAGTGGTAGAGCTTCTACTAAAGTAGTATTGCTTTCTTTGTTATAGTGCAAAGGTTTTACTATGGTTTGAGCTTTTTTGCCTGTCTTGTCTATGAAAACTTTTATCTTTATTTTTGAATAATCTCTGTTGATCTTGATAGGCTCATCTATAAAAAGTTCTTTATCTATTTTGCCTTTTACAAGTGCAATATAACCTTTGTTTATCTCTTTGTTTTGAAAAGCATTTTTGAAAAATATCTCTGCTTTTTTATGTTTGGCAACTAACACTAACCCACTTGTTTCTTTATCTATCCTGTGAACTATATTGGCATCATTACCAAATAGATACTTAACCTCATCTGTTAGTGAGTAAAAAGTCTTTCTATTTTTTGGATGTACTAACAAACCACTTGGTTTGTCAAATAGTGCAAAGTCATTGCTCTGAAATATCGGTTTTAAGCCTTTTGAATTTGGGATAAATCTAACAAGAGAAATATTACCTTTTATCATTAAGGACTTCTGGCTAACGACTTCTCCCTCACAAAAAAGCCTTTGTTTGTCTATATATCTCTGAGCTTCTTTCATAGAACATTCTAACATATCTATAACAAACTTAAAAGCTCTTACTTCATTTTCAATAAAATAATCAACTTTTTCAAACGACATTAAAAATCTAACGGAGACTTGATATTTTGCTTGTTCATCTCCTTAATAATATGAGTATAAATCATAGTAG
>WFMT01000021.1 GCA_015488975.1 Campylobacteraceae bacterium
ACTAAATGCCCATAGTGATTTTATCCAAATTGATAATCTTAATCTTTCCGGTAGAAAAGAAAAAATATCCAATATAGAAGACATTATTGAAGGATTGATAGAAAAAAATGGTATTGAAAACATAAAGGATACTTTGGAAGAAATAGAAAAGATTTTTTATCAAAAGATAATAAATAAGTCAAATAATATCTCTAAGCTATCCGAGTATTTAAATATCTCAAGGGTTACTTTTCGCAATATTTTAAAAAAATATGGTATAATTAAAAAGTGACATAATAAAAACAGGAAATATAATTGTATAAAAGAAATTTGATATGAAAAGTCATATATCTATTAGAACTTTCAGTATTGTATTTGTAATATTTTTTACATTGATTGCATTAGTATCCATATATAAAATGCAAAGCCAAGAAAAAGCAAATATAAGTAAAATTATCTCAAGTGATTTACAAAGTAGTATTTTATCGCTTTCATTTATCTTAAAACAAAATTTAAAAAAAGATAAAGATATAAGTGAAATTAAAGCAAAGCTTGATAACTTTCAGTATCAGAAAAAAATTATAAAAAATATTTACATATCCAATCAAAATAATAAGATTATATACCCGCATAATAAAACAAATCTTCTGTTACCAAAAAACTTTTGTACAGATTTAAATAACTTAAATACATTTAATCTTTTGGAAAAAAGAGGATGCAAACAAAAAGTTGTTGTTTATAAAGGTACTAAAAAAATCAATTACGAGATTTATATCATCACAAATCATCAAGATATAAAAAAATTAATTTATAGTCCTATTTATGATTTTTTTTATTTTTTTATACCGTTATTCTTTATTTTGCTACTTTTAGTATGGTTTTATTTGGAAAAGATTATTATATTGCCTTTGGAGAAATTAAGGCAATTTGCCTACTATCATCTTCAAGAGCCAAAGGAGTTTTTGATAAAAGAGTTGGAGAGCATAAGATATTCTCTCGGGGTTACTTTTAATAGATTGGAAAATGAGCAAAAAGAACTTTATAAGCTTTCAACAAAAGATACATTAAGCGGGCTGTATAACCGACTTAGCCTTTTTGATAAGTTAAGCCAGCTAATTGCAAAAGCTAAAAGAGAAAAGGAAGAATTTGCAGTACTTTTTATGGATTTGGATAATTTCAAAGATATTAATGATTATTTAGGTCATGATACGGGAGATGATATTTTAAAATATATCTCAAGTATTCTTTTAAAATCTGTCAGAGAAAATGATTTTGTTTCAAGGATAGGTGGAGATGAGTTTGTTGTGGTTCTTCCCGAGTTTGAAAGTAATATTAAAATAGCAGAAATCGCTCAAAGAATAATAGAGAATATCTCCAAACCGATTGAAAAAGAGTCTGAAGTATTGTATGTAAGTGCTAGTATAGGTATAGTAATATATCCTAAAGATGGAGAGAGTGTTTTTGAACTGATAAAAAATGCCGATATCACAATGTATAAAGCAAAAGAGTTGGGCAAAAATCAATTTCATTTTTTTACGGAGGAATTACACAAGAATATTGAGCAAAAGATAAATATACAAAATGCTATGAAAGATGCTTTGGAAAAGGGATTTTTTGAACTATATTATCAGCCTAAAGTTGATATAAAAAAAGATAAAATAGTCTCTTGTGAAGCTTTAGTGAGATGGAATGATCCTAAAAAAGGAGTTATTGCACCTGATTTGTTTATCCCAATAGCTGAAGAGAATGGATTTATTATAAAGCTTGGTGAGTGGGTTATGAAAGAGGGAGCAAAGCAGATAAAAAAATGGCACGATACCGAACTGAATGATTTAAAAGTTTCTTTAAATGTATCGGCTTACCAATTTTATGATCCGAAGTTTTATGATAAAGTATTGCAGGCAACAAAGCAGATAGATATATCTAAATTTGATTTAGAAATAACAGAATCCGCATTTTTAAAAGATACTAATCAAAATATCAAAACTATTGAGCAAATTAAAGATATTGGCATATCTTTATCGCTTGATGATTTTGGAACCGGCTTTTCATCTTTGTCTTATTTAAGGCAAATCCCAGTAGATACTCTTAAGATTGATAAAAGTTTTATTGATGCATATAATGAAATAAATGGCAAATCTTTTATTGCATTGATAGTTAATATAGGCAAAACTTTAGGTTTAAATATCGTTGCAGAGGGTGTTGAAAGCAAAGAACAATTAGATTTTCTAAATGAGATAGGATGTTCTCAGGTGCAGGGATATTATCATTCAAAGCCACTGCCTATTAAAGATTTTGAAAAATTGTATAAAAAGTACAATAAAATTTAAGCACTTTTTTCAATATTGGATTTTACAAAAACAGAAGAATTTTTCTTGATAATACCACTTTTTAGTATTTTGCAGTATAATCCTCTGTGATTTTTGATAAGTTTTGGTAATTGTTTGCCAAATACACTTAAATGGTTGCATAAAGTGCATTTTTCTTTTATTTGTATTATTGCATCATTGATTTGAAGTATTTCTTCAACTTCTAATTCATGTGGATCAAAATCAAAAAGTAAATTTTCGCCATAACTTCCATATAAAAGATTTATACCATGATTTTTAGCTATATTGTATGATTTTATGCCTATTATCATAACTGTTTTATTTAAGTCATCATTTGCAAACTTATCATTTTTAATGCCATAATTTTCTATAAGATTTAAATTTTCAACCTTTGGTCTAGGAAGACCGCTTGTTCCTATAGTAGCACTAAATGTCCCTAAAACTTTTCCTAATTTAATATTTTCTTTCGTCATCAGCTCTCTTTAAAATGTAATATAATTGTTATTATACCAATTTATTATAAGAAAATAAAATAATTTTATAAAAAGTTTACATAAAATTCTTTAATGATTACTTTTTTACACATTTTACGGGTGAGGAATTTTGATTTTTGAATTTAAAAAGTATCCTGTTATGGCTATAAGCAGCAAAATAATATATGTATTATGAAGTATATTGAAATACCAAAGAAGATAATATACCCAAAGCAATATAGCTCCAAGTGGTGTGGGAATACCTATAAAATACCTGCTAACTTCCCCCGCATCACTTTGTAGATTAAAGACTATAAGTCTTCTTATACCTGAAATTACATAATATATAAGAATAATACTGGAAATAATTATCTTAGTAGATCCATCTGAATTGAATATTGCAAAAAATATAAACAAAACAGGTACAAGGACGAAGGATAAAGAATCAGCAAATGAGTCAAGCTGTACTCCAAACTCTGTCGAAAGTCCATGTTTTCTGGCAATTTTTCCATCGAGTATATCAAAAGCACCACCTATCCAGGCAAATAGTGCTGCAAAAAAGAAATAATTGTGCGTTATAAAAAATATTGCAATAAGTCCAAATGTAATATTGGCAAATGTAAAAATATTTGCCAAATTAAAATGCGAATTTTTTTCATATAAAAATTTCATAGCTCTACCTTTTTAAAATAATGATTTATCATATCTTTTTCAAAATCATCGTTATCATTATATTCATATCCAAAACACTCTTTCCATAAAGCATGAGGCTCCATGCACAGATAAAAAAATACTTTTTTATGCCAGGAGCTAAATGATTGATAGGCTGTTTTAAACATTTCAATTTTTATCTCATTTGGGTAAGAGTATTTGCCTTCAACCTCATTTAAAGGCATCTGGTATATTTTACTTTTAAAATTTCTTTCTCTTATCTGTTTTAAAACCGGTTTAATGTATGTCAAGGTTCCAAAGGAAATCATAGCAACTTCGCTAGAAGAAAATTCATCTTGAAGTCTAGTAAAAATATTTTTATAATCTTGTAAATAATTTTCATATTGAACAATTGGATGAAAATGAAATCCGACTTTAGTCCCTTTGTTGGCAATTTTTTTTGCGGAAGAAATCCTCTCGTTAAGTCTTGCACTTAAATGTTCCTCATGCTCTATGATAGTTGGAGTATTAAGAGACCAAGTAACTATAACATTTTTAGGAATATCATTTTCAAGGAGATATTTTATATTGTTTGACTTGGTTTTAAGCTCCAAAATAACATTATTATTTAGTGAAGCAAAATCAAAAAGAGCTTCCAAAATACCCTCTTTGTTTCCCCACATTAAAGAGTCTGAGCTTTGACCTGTTCCTATGTGATATCTTTTTTCTGGATCTAATTTTATATTTTGTAGTTTTGTCTTAAAATTTTTATCGAAAATGACTTGATTTTGATTATAAAATGATTGAATTGAACAATAAGAGCAGTCAAAACCACAACTTTCAACCGCATCTAAAGTCAAAAGATTGCAACATCTTGTTTTCTCACTGGCAACTGGGCAAGATCCAATTCCAAGGCTTTCTTTTTCTATAGTTTTTGTTTTTATCCCTTTTGGGTGATATGTTTTTTTTGAGTTAAAATTTTTATAACTATTTGGCCTATTTTGTAAATTTTCATATTTTTTTTGTAAGTCTTTTAAAAGAATTTTTCTTTCTTGCTTATGATTTTTTATATTATTGCTTGTTTTGTCAATATAATTTATGATAGAGCCTTCATCCCAAATCACAATATCATTGGCGATATTTATTATGATTTTTATCTCTTGAAAACTTAGTCTGTAACTTAAAGCTATATCTTTTATAAGATTTTGCTCATTTTCAGTAAGTTTCAAAAAGTTTGTATTTTTGATGGCATTATTAAACTTGTCTAATAGATTTTGCATATACGAATTATACTAATTTCAACCTTAAGACTCCTTGTTGTAGCAGTTTCTTGCTTTTAGGGTTTATGAGTTTTGCATCTATTGCCGTATTTTAAAAAATATATCAAATCTTTTAGTATTAAAATAAAACAGTAAATCCATAAAATATTTAAAATATAATTGTCTTTAAAATTTCCAAAAAAATATAAATATCCAAAACCAAGTACAAATGGCCATTTTAGAAAATAAAAAAATAATATCCCAACCCCATAAATCTCCTTAAAAAATTTCATGATAAATCTTTTTTTGTATCTTTGTGTTTTCTTTTATTTAACCTAAAAATTTGGGGCTCAATAGTTATATCGCTGATAACAGTACCGTCTCTTTTATGCAAGATATCTTCAATAACCTCAGCAATACAGGCAGGCTCAATATAGCTCAAAGGATCATCGCTTGGAAAAAAGTTTAATTTATGAAAAAAATTTGTATTGGTGATATCTGGGTTTATGCTCACGACTTTTAGTCCACTTTTTCTATTTTCTGCAAAAAGTGAAGAGCTAAAGTGTCTTAATCCAGCTTTTGTAGCTCCATAAACGGCACCAAAAGGAGCTTGTTTGATACCTGAGATAGAACAAATATTAAATATATAACCTCTGTTTTTTTTCAAAGTTTTTAAAAAGACTTTACTTAAAAGTAATGGTAAAGTCAAATTAAGATAAATTATTTTTTCTATATTATCAATGCTCAACTCTTCATGAGGAGCAAAATATCCGATACCTGCAGAATTTACAAGAATAGATATATCTTTATCTTTTATATCTTGTAAGAAAGTATGCACACAAGCAGCATCACTTAAATCGCAAGCATGAGTAATGAAATTTTTATCCTTTATGTCGCATTTGTCAAAATTGCGACTTACTGCTAAAACTTTATAATTTAAGCTTAAAAGTTTTTTGGCTATCTCTTTCCCTATGCCACTACTTGCACCGGTTATCAATGCTTTCATATTTAATCTCTCCTTTAAGATATTTTTATATTTTTTATATTTTTTTTGACAAGATCATATACAGCTTTTTTAGGCAGTATGGAAGTATCTAAAAAATCGGAAATTATTTTTAAAATATATATATTTTCTTTTTGAATAAATTTTTTTGAGGCATTATAAAAACCTACAGATTCCATATCCACTAAGATTTTTTTAAATGTATTGATTTTATTAACCGGTTTTGAAACGCAATATACAGTCTCTCCTTTATCAGAAATTATAAATTTTTTATTTGTATCATATTCAACAATAGTCTTTATTGGATGTAGTGAGCCTATATGTTTATCTTTATCATTTGAGCCACAAATCCCAATATTATAAATCCTATCTATCTTATTTGCTGTGCATGCATAAGTTGTTGCTATGGCAGCATTTATCTTGCCTATTCCGCTTATGATAAGAAAAATATCATTATTGGCAAAAATCAAAAATATATTATTTTTAACTTTTTTAAGTTTGTAGTATGCTATCAAAGCTTCAGCTTCGCTAAAAAGTGCAGTTACTATACATATCATAACGATATTTTAGCAAAATTTAGGCAAAATAAGATAAAAATTTAGGTGAAATATTTTGAAATACAGTTTTAAGAAAATTCTAAGCGAAGTTGTAAAGTTTAAAAAAGAGTTTATAATAGCCAATATTATCGCTGTTATAGCCGTTATAGTCAGTACTCCCGCACCTCTTTTGATGCCACTTTTAGTCGATGAAGTGTTACTGAAAAAACCCGGATTTTTAACCGAACACATAGATAAACTCATAGGTCATCAGCAAGCTTATATGTATATTTTGATAGTTTTGATAATAACTGTTTTTTTACGGACACTTTTTTTTGTTTTAACAGTATTGCATGATTATATCTTTTCTGTTATTTCAAAAAATATAACTTACAAAATTAGAAAAGATATGCTTTCTCAGATTTCTATGATATCACTTAATGAATATGAAAGTTTTGGAAGTGGAAAAATATCCTCAATGTTTTTGATAGATGTTGCCACTGTGGAGACTTTTCTTGGTATGAGCATTAGCAAGCTTATAGTTTCTATTTTGACTATTATTGGAGTTGGTACAGTACTGCTTTTAATAAATTGGAAATTGGCTCTTTTTATACTTTTGGTAAATCCTTTTGTTGTGGTTCTTAGTAAAAAATTTGCAAGGAAAGTTAGCTTTTATAAAAAACAAGAAAATAAAACTTATGAACAATTTACCGAGGCATTGAGTG
>WFMT01000022.1 GCA_015488975.1 Campylobacteraceae bacterium
ATCACTATTAGGTATATTGCCGTTTTGTAAATATATAGATGAGAATTATCCGATTTTTATAGATGCCAAAAGCGGAGTGAGTGGAGCAGGAAAAAAATGTAGTGATAAAACCCACTTTGTATCAATCAATGAAAATATTTTTGCTTACAATCCTCTTTCTCACAGGCATGAACCGGAAATTAAAGAAAAAATGAAGATTTTCTCAGGAAGTGATTTTGATATTAGTTTTATTCCACATCTTTTGCCAACTACCAGAGGCGAGATGTGCGATAGTTATATGCTTTTAAAAGAAGAGATAGATCCTCTTTCTTATCTAAAAGAGTTTTATAAAGATGAAAAGTTTATAAGGATTTATGATTTTCCAGTGGATATCAAGTCGGTTTCAGGAACTAACTTTTGTGATATTTTTGCAAAAAGAGTTGGCAAAAAACTTTATATAAATTCCGCAATTGACAATATATTAAAAGGTTCATCTTCTGCAGCAGTTGTAAATGCTAATATTATTTCTGGATTTCAAGAGGATTTGGGAATTCCTACTATCGCTTATGTGCCTTAGATAGTGAGTTGTAAATCATGAATCGTAAAAAGTTGGAAGTATTAAATATAGAAGATAAAGCGCTGTTTGTAGCAGATTCTCATGTAAATAAAAATAGAGATGAATTATATACCTTTTTGGAATTGATTGAAAAAGATAGAGTTAAGGTGAATCAAATCTTTTTTATGGGAGATATCTTTGATTTACTGATTGGCAGAATTAAATTTACTATAAATTATAATAAAAAATATATTGACTTAATCAATAAAATATCTCTAAAAAAAAAGATATTTTATTTTGAAGGCAATCACGACTTTAATCTTGCTTATATTTTTCCAAATATAAAGATTTTTTCATTTGAGCAACAGCCGGCAGTTTTCAAATTTCAAGGAAAAAAAGTTTTGCTTTCTCATGGAGATGTATTAACTTCTTTGACATATAAAATATATACTAAAATTATAAGGAGTAATACGGCTTTATTTTTACTAAATCTCACAGATGGTTTGATAAATAATTATATTTCAAAAAAAATTATAAATACTCAAAAAGAAAAGATAATCTGTAGTAAAATAAAAAATTTTAATAATCTAATATATAAAAGAATAGATAAATTAAATATAAAAAATATCGACTATATTGTGGAGGGACATTTCCATCAAAATAAAAAAATCAAATATCTTGACATAATTTATATAAATTTACCATCTTTTGCGTGCAATAAAAGTTTTTTTACTGTACAATCACAAAACGGATTTAAAGAAGCAGAAGTGCAAGATATAAAAAGTTAAATATCTTCAAAAGGAGATTTTCGGATGAAAAAACAAGATGTGCTGCAGGTGGGTTCAAATGAAATGGAGCTTGTAGATTTTCGTATATTTAAAAAAGATGGTGATAAAATATATGAGGGCATTTATGGTGTAAATGTCGTAAAAGTGAGAGAAATTATAAAGTTACCAAATATTACTGAAATTCCAAATGTTCCATCTTTTGTAGAGGGTATTTTTGATCTTAGAGGTGTTGTTATACCAGTTATAAATCTTGCCAAGTGGATGAAAATAGAAGTTCCTGAGAGTGCAAATATAAAGCCAAGAGTTTTAATAGCCGAATTTAATGGTATGTTGATAGGCTTTATAGTTCATGAAGCAAAAAGAATCAGACGAATAAGTTGGAAAGATATAGAATCAGCCAGTTTTTCTATGGGAAGTGGGGTTTTGGATAAAGCTCAAATTACAGGAGTGACAAGGATAGAAAATGATGAAGTTTTATTGATTTTGGATTTGGAAACAATAATGGAAGAACTCGGTATCTATGAGCCAAATATCGATATTGAAGATAATTTAATAGAAAAACTTGGCGGCATAGCACTTGTAGTAGATGACAGTACAACTGCTAGAAAATTAATGAAAGATGCACTGACTAAAATGGGTATGAAGCCGATAGAAGCAAAAGATGGCGTGAATGCTTTGGAAAAACTTGAAGAATTATACAATGTGTACGGTGATGAAATTACCAAAGAGTTAAAGATAATAATAAGCGATGTTGAAATGCCACAAATGGATGGATTTCATTTTGCCGCAAAATTAAAAGATGATAGCAGATTCTCAAGTATACCACTTATTTTTAACTCTTCAATAAGTGATCACTTTAGTGAGTTAAGAGGAAAAGAAGCTGGAGGAGAGGCTTATCTTACCAAATTCGATGCCCCAGAGTTTTACAGTGAAATATCTCGTGTTATAAAATCTCATATAAAGATCAACAAGGAAAAATAATGGATGATATGCAGGAAATTTTAGAAGATTTTTTAATAGAAGCTTTTGAATTAATTGAACAATTAGATCAAGATTTAGTAGAGCTTGAAAATAATCCTGAAGATTTGGAATTATTAAATAGTATATTTAGAGTTGCCCATACGATAAAAGGATCAAGTTCTTTTTTAAATCTCGATGTTTTAACAGAGTTAACTCATCATATGGAAGATGTATTAAATAAAGCAAGAAAAAGTGAAATTATTTTGACTCCGCAGATTATGGATATAGTTTTGGAATCTATAGATTTGATGAAGGCATTGCTTTTTAGTGTCAGAGATACAGGTAATGATAATAATGCAGATATAAATATAGCCCCAACATGTGCAAAACTTGATGCTATATCAAAGGGAGAAGAGATAAAAGAGGTATCAGAAGAAAAAGAAGAGATTAAACCTCAAGAACAAGAGTTGCAAGAAGATTATTCTGATATGAGTGATGAAGATGTAGAGGCTGAGATAGAGAGGCTTTTGCAAGAAAAAAGAGATGAGAAGAAAAAGAAAAAACAAGCTAAATCAAATGAAATTATGGAAGAAAATCAAAAAAAAGAAAAAGAGCAGCCTTCAAGTAAACCAAAAGATTTTCAAAAAAAGAAAATACAGCCAAAAGAAAATACAGCACCCATTAAAAAATCAAGCAGCAGTACTTTAGAGCAAACCATAAGAGTTGAAGTTAAAAGACTAGATCATCTTATGAATCTAATAGGTGAATTGGTTCTTGGCAAAAATAGATTATTAAAAATATATGATGATGTGGAAGAAAGATATGAGGGAGAAAAGTTTTTAGAAGAGCTTAATCAGGTTGTTTCTTCTGTGTCTCTTGTTACAACAGACCTTCAAATTGCAGTTATGAAAACAAGAATGTTGCCTGTTGCCAAGGTATTTAACAAATTTCCAAGAATGGTAAGAGATCTCTCAAGAGAATTACATAAAAATATAGATTTAAAAATTTCAGGCGAAGAAACTGAACTTGATAAATCAATTATAGAAGAGATAGGAGATCCGCTGGTTCATATCATAAGAAACTCGTGTGATCATGGTATAGAAGATCCAAAAGATAGAGAAAAAGCAGGAAAGCCTGAAAATGGAACTATTGAGCTTAAAGCATACAATGAAGGGAATGCAATTGTAATTGAAATAGTTGATGACGGTAAAGGCTTGGATACTAATATGCTTGTAGAGAAATCACTTGAAAAAGGTATTATAACAGAAAGAGAAGCTGACAATATGAGTGAAAAAGAAATCTTTTCTCTTATTTTTAAACCAGGATTTTCAACGGCTTCATCTGTTACCAATGTTTCAGGTCGTGGTGTAGGTATGGATGTTGTCAAAACCAATATTGAGAAGTTAAATGGGATTATAGATATAGATAGTGAACTTGGAAAAGGGACTATAATAAGATTAAAAATTCCTTTAACTCTTGCTATAATTCAAGCACTTTTAGTTGGGACACAAGAAGAATATTTTGCCATTCCTTTGTCGTCTGTACTTGAAACCGTCAGGGTTCCGGCTGAGGATATATATTCTATTGAGGGTAAAGATGTATTAAGACTCAGAGAAGAGATCCTTCCATTGGTCAGACTTTCTGATGTTTTTGATATCGAAGAAGTTTTTGACAGTGGTGAAAATCTCTATATCGTTGTTATTGCATTAGCTGATTCGAAATTAGGTGTCGTTGTAGATACATTGGTAGGGCAGGAGGAAATTGTTATTAAGTCTTTAGGTGACTACCTCAAAGGAATCAAAGGAATTGCCGGTGCAACTATAAGAGGAGACGGAAGAGTTACACTTATAATCGATGTTGGAGCTTTAATGGAGTTGGCAAGAGATACAAAAAGTGGAATAAAAAAATTAAGCAATAAAGAAGAACTTGGCAGTGTGAAAAAAGATGCAAAGGATTATCAAGTATTGATAGTCGATGATAGTAAAACCGATAGGACTATAATGCAAAAAGCATTAAAACCTTTGGATATATCAATAACAGAGGCTACAAATGGAGTAGAAGCTCTACAGCTTATAAAATCATCTGATACAAATTTTGATGCAATTTTAATAGATATAGAAATGCCAAGAATGGATGGTTATACGCTTGCAGGCGAAATTAGAAAATATTCAAGATACAAGTATCTTCCTCTTATAGCAGTTACTTCAAGAACATCAAAATCAGATAGGATGAGAGGTGTTGAAGTGGGAATGACAGAGTATATTACAAAACCGTATTCGCTGGAATATTTGGCAAATGTAGTTAAAAAGAATTTAAAACTACCAATGGAGTAAAACATGAGTGAAAAACTACAATCAATTTTACAAAAACAGCAACAACAACAAGAAGAGAGTGTGCAAAAAAAGTCTGAAGATATAATGCAACTTGTAGGTTTTATTATAGGTGATGAGGAATTGGCAGTGCCAATTTTAAATATTCAAGAAATTATCAAGCCGATTGAGTATACAAAAGTACCAAGTGTACCAGATTATGTGCTGGGGGTTTTTAATCTAAGAGGAAGCATCTTGCCATTGATAGATTTAAGAAGAAAATTTGGTCTTTCTTCTATCTCACAAACTGAAGATACTAGATATATTGTTATAAAAGCAGAAAACAGTGAAGCTGGATTTGTTATAGACAGACTTACTCAAGCTATTAGAATCAAACAAGATGATATAGAAATGCCTCCTGTGACATTTCATAAAGAAGAAGATAGCAGCAATTTGATATCTGCTATTGGAAAAATGGAGGA
>WFMT01000023.1 GCA_015488975.1 Campylobacteraceae bacterium
CGTAGTAAAAAATGAAGATACAGATAAAGCTGTTGAAGCTATAGTAAAATCAGCAAAAACCGGTAAAATCGGTGATGGAAAGATATTTGTAAGCAGTATTGACAGAGTTATAAGAATAAGAACAAACGAAGAAAACGAAGAAGCAATTTAAGGATTTAAATTCTCGATATTTTTACCAAAAATACTTTCTTCACAGCCTAAAATATAAAATCGTATAATTTTGTTGATTTGGAGATAAAATAAAATGAATAATCATAGTATTTTAGATATTTTATCTGATAAAAAAGTGCTTTATGCCGAAGATGAAAAAAGCATAAGAGATAATATTGCAGAAATATTAGAGCTTTTTTTCGATAAAGTTGTATCTGTTGGAGATGGTATCGAAGCAACTTATGAAATGGGACTTGAGAGTTATGATGTCCTTATATTTGATATATGTATGCCACACATGGATGGCTTGGAGGTAATACAAAAGGTAAGAAAAAAAGATAAGAAGATACCTATTATCATACTCTCAGCTCATACAGAAGAGTATTATCTTTGGAGGGCAATTGAACTTAAGATTACAAAATATTTAAAAAAACCCTATGACAAAGATACATTTATAAATGCGTTAAATGAAGCGGCTTTGGAGTTAGTTGATGGAAATATAGCCATAAAACTAAATGAAGAGTGTATATATAATCCTTGCACAAAAGTAGTGTGTGAAGGAAATAAGGATATAAAGCTTTCCAAAATGGAAAGCAGACTTTTGGAATATTTTATAAAAAGAGCAAACCAAGCTATTTCTTTTGAAAATATATTTGAGTATCTTTGGGATTATGAATCACCTTCAAAAGAGGCTATTAAATCTTTGGTAAAAGAGATAAGAAAAAAAATAGGAAGTAATTGTATCCAAAGTGTATATGGTATAGGATATAAACTTGAGCTTGACTAATTTTACTAAAACTATATCGGTTAAAACCAAAACCATTATATTAGTTTTTATACTTTTTATATTTTCTGCGACTCTATTTTTCTTCGTAAGATATAAAGATGTCAAAGATTTTACTGCTCTCATCCAACAATCAGAGACAAAGAGAGTTGAAATCGTTTATAATCAAACACTAAAGAGAGTTAGAAAGTTTTATATCACAAGAGGATATGCAAACATCAACTCCTATGGAATCAGGGAAGCTTTTGAAAAAAATAATAAAAAAGCTCTTCATAAACTTAGTTATCCAAGATGGCAAATCATCAGTAAAGAAAATAAATATTTAAAATCATTTTGCTTTTATGATGGAAAAGGTAGATTACTTACATATTTTGGAAAGTACCCAGGGAAAAAATTATCTTACTTTAAAAAAATAAAAAAACCTTATAGCGGTTTTTGGTATGATGTTAATGAAGGTTTTATGTATCATGCGGTATCAGAAGCCAGAAATAAAAAAGGAGATATCGTAGGGTATGTTGTATTTGTTATAAATCCCAAATACTTTTTGGAACAAATCAAAAGCATCATGGATGTAAATGTTTATATGCTCTTTAAAAATATTAAGCATACTGTTATATTTTCTCTTGGCAATAGAAGATATATAAATTATTTAAGATATGGCAGCAATCCCACAAAAGAGATAAAAATCGATGATAAAATCTTTCTACCTTATATTGTAAATGGCAAAGGTATGGATAGTAGCAATAACTTTAAAATCATATTTTTACAAGATATAACTTACTCAAAAGCACTTATTCATAAGGCTATCATTCAAAGTATTATAGCTGTGATACTGTTTATGATAATAGTTGCAGTTGCTATAAATTATGGCTTTGATATCATACTAAAAGAGTTAGACGAATCTAACCAAAAGCTTAAAAATTCCCAAGATAAATTGAAAGAATTAAATAAAAATCTTCAAAAAAGAGTTGAAAAAGAGATAGAGTTAAAGCTAAAAAAAGAAAAAGATGCAAATGAAAAAGAGAGGATTCTATCTCATCAAAGCAAACTTGCAAGTATGGGTGAAATGATAGGAAATATTGCCCATCAGTGGAGACAGCCTCTAACGGCACTCTCGTCAATACTTATAAATATAGAGCTTTTTTTTGAAAAAGGTAAACTAACAAAAGAAAAACTTTTCTATAAAGTAAGTGAAGCAAATGAACAGATAACTTTTATGTCAAAAACCATAGATGACTTTAGAAACTTTTTTGCATCAGGAAAGCAAAAAGAGAGATTTAATATCTCAATTCCTATAAAAAAAGTAGAAAATCTTATGAGTGCATCTTTGAGCAATAATGATATAAAACTTTTTATCAATATAAAAGATAACTTTGAACTTTTTGTTTATCCCAATGAAATGGCGCAAGCCCTTTTAAATCTCATCAGTAATGCAAAAGATATTATTTTGGAAAGAAAGATAAAAAATGGGCAGATAAAAATATCAGCTTTCACACAAAACGGGAAAGAGATAATGAGTATCAAAGATAATGCTGGAGGTATCAAAGTAACTCCTATAGAAAAAATCTTTGAGCCATACTTCAGTACAAAACATGCTACAAGTGGTACAGGTATAGGTCTGTATATGACAAAAACTATTATTGAAAAAAATAACAATGGCAAAATCTTTGTAAAAAATGATAGAGATGGAGCAGTTTTTACCATAATATTTTAAATATTAAAATAATTTTACTTTAATCTTACTTTTTTAAACAAATTAATCTCTCATACTAATTTTTCCCCCGACTTTCTCCCTTTTTATTGTTATGATACTGAAAATTTTAAAAAGGAGAGAAGATGCAAAAGAAAAACTCCAGAAGAGATTTTCTAAAAAAAGGCTTATCTACAACTGCCTTTGCCATGCTCGCAACTTCACAGGCAAATGCCTTTTCTATGCAAAATCCCGGGCGAGATGCTAAAAATCCCAAATACATAGGACAAGTGGGAAAGCATTTTGTTATGGTTTTAGACCTTAGAAAGTGCATAGGTTGCCAAGCTTGCACATCTGTTTGCAAAGTAGAAAATGAAGTCCCCGATGATCAGTACAGGACATTTGTAACAGAAACAGAGATAGGTGAATTTCCTGATACAAGAAGGGCCTTTTTACCTCAGCTTTGCAACCACTGTGACAAGCCTGCTTGTGTTCCGGTTTGCCCCACAGGAGCTACATTCAAAAGAGAAGATGGCATAGTAGTTGTTGATAATACAATATGTTGGGGATGTGGATACTGTATAAACGCCTGCCCTTATGATAAAAGATACTTCAACAAAAGAACAAAAACAGCTGATAAATGTAACTTTTGTGCTCAAAGGGTTGATAAAGGGTTATTGCCAGCTTGTGTTGAAACTTGCATAGGAGGAGCCAGGGTTTTTGGTGATATAAATGATAAAAATTCTGATGTTTACAAACTGCTTAGCAATTTTTCAACTACAGTTTTAAAAGAGGATCAAGGTACAAAACCTCAAGTATTTTATATCAATCTTGACTCAAAAGTGGAAGCACTATTTAACACCACTCAAAGCCTCGATGATATAGTAAAAGCCGAAGAGGGATTTCACAGAGAGTGGATGAAAACTAGAGAGGAGGCACAAAGCAATGGATAGTATAAACACACTTATCTCATCTATAACTATAGCAAAGCCATGGGGAATAGATATACCAAACTATTTTTGGTTTACAGGAAGTTCGGCGGCGGCATTTATCATATCGAGTTTTGCACATGTATTTGGTTGGAAAAAGTATAAGCCTATAGCAGGTGTTGCTCTTTTAATGGCATTTGTACTGCTGGTTGCAGCACCTTTAAATCTTATAGATGATTTAAGGCAACCAGGTAGAGTACTGAATTTTTTCCTATACGGCTGGGAAAATTTTCCAACTTCACCTATGAAATGGGGAGTTTTACTGCTTATTGCTTATCCGGTGCTTATATTTTTTGAAGCACAGGCACTTTATAGACCATATTTTGTAAAGCAGGCAAAGAAGGGTGGTATTTTATCAAAACTTTTTACATTCGGCAATATGAACTTAAGTGAAGAAGCCTTGAAAAAAGACCATAAAAAAGGCTATATCTTAGGAGCTGTCGGTATACCTCTAGCATTGGCAGTACACGGATATACAGGATATATCTTGGGTGCAGTTCATGCAAATGTGATGTATCATACTCCATTGATGCCAATTATATTTTTAGCCTCAGCCATGGTTTCAGGAACCGGACTTTTGATTATATTAATACCTCTGTTTCAAAGGTTTTTATCTGTAAGAAAAAAGGTTGATCATGAAATGGTAGCAACATTGGCAAAACTTTTATCTTGGTTTATCGTGATTGATTTGACCACCAGGTTTTTATGGCTTACTTTTTCATTGACTTTCGGAAATGGTGAAAAGTATGCACTTTACAGTTACTTCACTCTTCATTTTCAAGATACTTTATGGATAGATTATGTACTTTGTCTTTTTGTTCCTTTGATTATAGGCTTTACAAAGCTAAGAAATATACCAGTAGTAGTCTATTTCGGTGGCATTGTAACTGCCATAGGCGTTTGGCTCTTTAGATGGAATACCGTAATAGGAGGTGAAACAATACCCAGAACAACTCCAGGATACTTAAATTACTCTCCTCCTGTTTTTGGACAAGATAGCATTGTGTCTGTTCTTTCAAACTGGGGCATGCTATATGCTTTGATTTGCTTGGTACTGTTGGTATTTCCTTGGGATGAAGAGATGCAAGATTGTTATAAAGGAGTAGAAAATGCAAAGTAGCAGAAGAAAATTTTTATTAGGCTCAGGTGCAGTGGTGGCAGCTGCTTCAGTTGCAGGATATAAGGAAACTTTGGGTGCGGTAGCTACTTTTTCAAATAAGGGTGAATTGGCAAAAGACAGTATATACTTTAACTCTCCTAACCCTGAATTCAGCTTTTTAAATGACAAATTTGTACCTGATAATCAGTTTAAAGTTTGTGCCACTACATGTATAGGTTGTACAACACAATGCGGTGTTAGAGTAAAGATAGATAAAAAAACAGATAAAGTACTCAGAGTTTTAGGGAATCCTTACAATCTCCTTTCAACAGATCCTTGGCTTCCGTATGAAACTAGCTTAAAAGATAGCTATACACTACTTTCACAAAACGGAAAGTTTGAAACATATAGATCAAATGTCTGTGCAAGAGGAAATGTTATATTTGATAAAATTGATGCAAAAGAAAGAGTTTTAAAACCTCTAAAAAGAGTTGGAAAAAGAGGTGAAAACAGATGGAAAGAGATAGATATTGATGAACTTATAGATGAGATAGTAAATGGCGGTAATCTTTTTGGAGAAGGAAATGTAAAAGGTTTAAAAGATGTAAGAGATACCAAAACCCTTATCGATCCAAAAGAGCCGATTTTTGGACCAAAGTCAAATGGTCTTTGTCTTATAGGAACTACACATGAGGGCAGATTTAAAACTGTAATAAACAGATTTTTAAAGTCATTTGGTACAAGCAATTTTATGGGCCATACCTCTATCTGTGGATTATCTATGAGAGCGGGAGAAGCAGCATATCTTGGTAACTTTAAAAAATATCCTCACTTAAAACCGGACTTTGAAAATACAGAGTATCTTTTGAGCATAGGTACACCTCCCGGACAAGCGGGCAATCCTTTTAAAAGGCAAGGTAAGCTTTTAGCTCGCGCTAGAAGTGAAAAAAATATAACTTATACCATTGTTTCTCCCATGCAGGGAAACAGTGATACTATAGCAGTCGGCGGAAAGAGCAGATGGATACCTATCATTCCGGGTACTGACCTGGCATTTGCCATGGGGGTTTTGCAAGTTATCATAAATAATAAACTTTATAATAAAAAATATCTCAAAATACCTTCAGCAAAAGCTATGAAAGCGTTAAAAGACGCTTCATGGACAAACTCTACCCATCTTGTTATCCAAGATAAAGAGGGGTTTGGAAAGATACTAAGAGATGGAAAAGTTCCTCTTGTTATAGATGAGAGTGATAATACTCTAAAACTATGTGATAATGTAGTTCAAGCTGTTCTTGATTTTAAAGGAGAGGTTGAGCATAAGGGTAAAACTTACAATGTTCAAACAGCTTTTCATGAACTCTCAACAAATGTCAATGAGCTAACTCTCGAAGAGTACTCCAAGGAGTGTGGAGTAAGTGTAGAAAAAATGAAAGAGGTGGCAAAGGAGTTTACAAGCCACGGTAGAAAAGCCAGTGTTGATTGCCATGGAGGCACTATGCATACTACAGGATTTTACACCACTTATGCTGTTATGATGATAGGAGCAATGGTTGGAAATCTTAACTACAAAGGGGGCATGAGTCCAGGCGGCGGAGCTTATAAGGATTTTGTAGGAAAAAGATATAACCTTTTTGGCTATAAAGGAAAGAGTAAAGTAAAAAGAACCAGAATAGACAAAACAAGAATGGCTTATGAAAAGACAAATGAGTATAAAGAGAAAAAAGCAAAAGGTATAAACCCTTACCCCGCAAAAGATACTTGGTATCCCTTTACAAATGCTCTTGAGAGTGAAGTAATCACCAATAGTGCAAAAGGATATCCGTATAAATTAGATGTTTTGTTAACATTTAACTCTAACTTTATGTATGGAACAAGTGGTGCTGAAAATAATATAAAAGAGCTTATAAGTGACCCTAAAAAATCCATTCCTCTTTTCATAGCAGTAGATCCTTTTGTGAATGAATCATCAAAATATGCTGATTATATTGTACCAGATTCTGTTCTTTATGAAACTTGGGGAGTTGTACATGCATGGGCTGGCTTTCAGACAAAGGTAAATACTTTAAGATTTCCTGCAGTAAAACCAAGACAAGCAAAATTTAAAAACGGTGAGCCAATAGAGATGATAAGCTTTATCATAGCTTTGGGTAAAAAAATGAGACTTCCCGGATTTGGCGAAAAAGCAATCAAGGGACAAGACGGAAAATGGTATCCGTTTAATAAGCCGGAAGATTTTTACTTAAGAGCTTTTGAAAATATCGCTATGGACGATAAGCCTGTACCTGATGCAAACGATGAAGATATAAGACTAAGCGGTATAGAAGAGTATATTCCTTCGCTAAAGCGAATATGTGGAAACAATTGGAGAAAAACAGCTTATGTAATGGCTAGGGGTGGAAGATATCAAGACATAGAGTATAGTTACAATGGTGAATTTATGTCTCATAAATATAAAAAACCGATACAAATATATAATGAAACAGTGGCCATGTCAAGAAACTCCATAACTGGCAAAAGAAGAAGCGGAACTATAAAATATTATAAACAAAGAGTTGTAGGCGGAGAGACATTTGAAAAACTTTATCCAAAAGAGAAATTTCCACTAACCGCATTTTCATATAAGTCAAATGTTTTAGCAACCCCAAATACTTCAAGTCATCTTTTGAAGCAAATTAAATATACAACTTATGTTGATATAAATCCAAAAACTGCTGAAAAGTTCGGATTGAAACATGGTGATTATGTCAAAATATCTTCACATGATGGGGATACTGAGGGATATCTCAGATTTAGAAATGGAGTGCATCCTGCTACTATCGGAGTTGAGCAAGGAGATGGAAGAAGGGGTGAGGGAGCTGTTAATATTGAGATAAATGGTAAAGTGACAAAAGGAAAAATCTCAAGAAGAACAGGAGTATTTTACAATAAAATAGGACTGAAAGATCCAAGTAGAAAAATCGCATTGGTAACTGATTTTGTATGTGGTTCAAATGTTAGGCATGCAATACCAGTAAAAATAGAAAAAATAAAAAGGGTATGAAGATGAAAAAAATGACATGCCTATTATCATTGATAATGTTAAGCGGAATGAGTTTGAGTGCAAGCGATTCTTTATCAAATGCATTAAAAAACGGTAAGCTAAATGGAGAGTTAAAGGGCATCTATTATAATGTAGATAAAGCGGCAAAAGGCGAAGATGATATTTTAAGTTTAGGTGTTATGCTAAAATATGTAAGTAAACCTTTTTACGGTTTTAACTTAGGAGCTAGATTTCAAGCTAGTAGCTCTCCTTGGGCGGATGTAGGCTCGAAAAACTCTTTTAAAGGTGATCTTTATGGTCCGGGAGCTGTTATGGAAGAGGCTTACATCAAGTATCAATACCGTAAAAGTAATATAAAAGCAGGAAGACAGTTTATCCATACTCCTCTTTTGGCAGGTAACGGTTCAAGAATAGTTCATGAATCATTTGAAGGATATACCGCCGATATAAAAGAGCTTCCAAAAACAAGAATCTTTGCGGCTTATGTGGATAAATATCTTACAAGAACCAATTTCAAAGGTGCAAATGGCGGCGATATAGGAAGTTTCAAAAAGAGAATCTTTATGTATGGTGTCAAATATAAGTATAAAATGGATGACCTTTGGACGGTACTTGTTAAAAACCAAAGCGTCAAAGGCTTAAACTTGACAGGTCAATACTTAAGAGTGCAAAATGCAACCATAGCAACAACTGGAGCAAAACAAGGAGATATTGCGGTAGGTTTATTGCAAGCTGAATATAGTTTTAAGCTCTCCGGCCTTGGCTTATTAACAGGCATCCAATACGGCTCAAGTAATATAGATAAAGATAACAGCAAAAGCGGTAATCTAATAGGCTTTAAACTTGGAACAAGATATCAAGGTCTTATGGCAAGCCTTGGATATGTTATAGACAGCAGTGACAAAAGTATGCTCTCAGGTGTAGGCATATCGTCAAACTGGGCATATGC
>WFMT01000024.1 GCA_015488975.1 Campylobacteraceae bacterium
AACTAAGATTGATATCTTTGAAGCCTGCCATAAATTTAGAGCTTTTATCCACCAGATGTAAGATATACCATTTATAATAATACCATTTATCATGATAAAAATCATATTTTTACCGTTTGGAAGCTCCAACTTTCCTGCTATAATAACCCAGATTAATGAAAATAGGCTTGCCCAAGCAAAAAATAAAATTACCCCAAGATATGGCTCGATTTGTTCTTTTTTTGATAAAACAGAAAATAGAGCAAAAGAGATAGCCCCTAAAAAGACAATAACAAGGCCGGATAGAGAGTCAAAATGAATATTTAAAATATCTCCTTTTGTGATAACTATAACTACAGCCGAAAATCCAAGAATCAAGGCTATGGTTTTATTTACAGTCAGTTTTTCTTTTAGTAAAAACAGTGATAATATCGAGATTAGAATTGGCCATAAATACTGGATAATGATAACTTCTATTGGGTTTGCAACTTTATATCCGTAATATATACAAATATAATATAAAAAACAGCCCAAGAAACCCAAATATGCAGTTTTAAACATAGTTTTACTATCTATTTTAAAATGGAAATTTTTATTGTGAGATATTTTCGTATAAACAATAACAGCAATAAAAGAAAAGATATTTGAATAAAATAAAAATAAAGAACCTTCTATTTGCGTTTGGGCCAATTTGGATACGATAGGTATAAAGCTCCAAGACAGTATTGATAAAAATGTATAAATTATTGCTTGTTTGTGTTTGTTTTGTAACAAAGAAGAGGTCATTACTTTTTTTGTCTGTTAAAAATAGTTAAGAGTATAGAGCTTAGTAAGAATTCAGCCCTGGTATTAAGTTCGGCTAATTGAAGTGCATTTTCAAATACTGCTATTTCACTTTTAGTAAATTTGATATCGTATCTGTGCAAAGCTTCGTAAAAAATATCTTGTATAAGCTCTTTGATTTTAAATTTTGTAACTCTTTGATTGTTTTTTATAAAATTAAAAATATCGTTTAAATTCATTTTACTTAAATTGAGTTCTATATTTCTATCTCTTTTTTCCTGTGCGTGAGTTATGATTTGTATTCTTGATCTAATTGTAGGTAAAAAATTTGTTTTAGAGTTTGAAATGATAATAAAAACAGTATTTTTAGGAGGCTCTTCCAACATTTTAAGAAGAGAATTTTGTGCATAAATATTGAAGCTGTTAGCGATAATCAATAGATACTTGGTTTCACTTTCGCTTATATAAGCTTCTTTTGCAACTATTTTTGCATCTTCAAGTAAAAAATCATCTTTTTCAAATAATTTTACTATTTTTGCAGAAAGTTGCTTTAAAACTTCTATTTTAGAGGTATTTGGGTTGTCTGAAATTATTATTTTATTGGTAGATAAGTTTATATTCACCCTAAGTCATCCATTGTAATTTCTGAAAATAACGCAGCATCAATACTTTTATCAAACAGTCTTGAGAGTTGGATTAGTTTGATATCAAGCAGTTCATCGCTGGAATTTAAATAAAAACTATTTTGAATTTGCTCATCCATCATCCATAAAAAGCTTCCCTCATGATGCTTTACCATCTTTGCCCTTGGGCTGTCACTTTTACCAATGTAAAAAAATGTATATCCGTTTGAAAAAGAGATTGACAGCATATCTTCCAATACATTTATTTTTTCTTTATTGTTAGCTTCATCGATATTGTATGATAATTCATTAAAATTAATAATGGGTAAAAAAGGACGATTTTTGTCAAACCTGTTTAAACTACTTAAAAGGTATTTTCCAAACCACTCTCGTTCTTTATCCGTAATAATGATAAATGTATGACCGCACAAAATATTCTTTAAAGCCGAAGAAGCCAAAGGAACCCACTCAAATCTTCTCTCTTCCATCCAGCTCATTAATGATTCATCTTCTCTTATGGCTTCAAGCGTCCACTTTAAAAATTTTTGCATTATTTATCCAAATGATATGCTTCGTGAAGTGCTCTAACAGCAAGCTCTCCATATTTTTTATCTATCACCATTGATACTTTTATTTCACTTGTGCTTATCATTTGTATATTTATATTTTCTTTTGCTAAAGTATCAAATGCCTTACTTGCTACACCACTGTGCGATTTCATTCCCAATCCAACAACAGAAACTTTTACAACTTTTGGATCAAATTCCAATAACTCGGAGGCATTTAATTTACTCATAACTCTTTTTGCTTCCTCTATCTCATCTTTTGGTACTGTAAAACCAAGGTTGGTTACTCCGTCTAAGCCAATATTTTGTATTATCATATCTACATTTATATTTTCTTTTGCCAGTTTATTAAAGATTTTAGCAGCAATTCCTGGCTCATCTTTAACACCTCTTAAAGTTACTCTTGCTTGATTTTTATCTAGTGCTATTCCGCTAACGAGTGCCTTTTCCATTATACTTTCTTCCTTTGTTATTAGTGTTCCTTCATTTTCGTTAAAACTGCTCCTTGTCACTAAAGCCACATTTAATTTTTTAGCAAGCTCTACTGATCTGCTTTGTAATACTTTTGCTCCAAGACTAGCAAGCTCAAGCATTTCATCATAACTTATTTTATTAATCTTTTTTGCATTTCGCTCAATCCTAGGATCCGTAGTATAAACTCCATCGACATCAGTATAAATTTCGCATAAATCAGCTTTGATAGAACCTGCTATCGCTACTGCGCTAAGATCACTTCCGCCTCTTCCTAATGTTGAGACTTCTCCATTATTTGTGATACCTTGAAAACCGGCTATAACAACAACTTTACCCTGCTTTATGTATTGTGTTATTTGAGCTGAGTCTATCTTGTCAATTCTGGCTCCTGTGTGAATATTATCTGTATAAATGCCTGCCTGCCTGCCTGTAAGTGCCACAGAATCAATGCCTTTTGCAGATAGTGCTATACTTAAGAGTGAGCTGGTAACTCTTTCGCCTGAACTTAAGAGAAGATCCATTTCTCTTCTTGGAGGAGTATTTGTAAAATATTTTGCAAATTCTATCAGTTTATTTGTTTCGCCACTCATAGCTGAGACTACAATAACCAAACTGTGTCCTGATTTTTTTGCTCTTTCGACTCTTTTTGCAACTTCACTGATTCTTTCAAGAGTACCAACACTAGTACCGCCATATTTCTGAACAATTAACATAAATTCCTTTCGCTTTTTACTTTTTAAAGATATCCTTCTTTTTTAAAATAGTTTAATACTTCTTTGTATATTGGTCTTTTAAAATATACTATATAATCAAATACTTCTTTATATTTTATAAATTTATAATTATCAAATTCAGGATGCTTTGTTTTTAAATTTATTTTAGTATTATTTTTAAGTTTTACTAGAAAATATTTTTGAATCTGACCATCAAACGGATACATTTTTTTTGCAACAGTATTTGGAAAATCATAACTGACCCATTTTGGGTATTGGGCGATAATCTCAATCTCATTTGTTCCTATCTCTTCTTTTAACTCCCTAAACAGTGCATCTTCAGGAGTTTCATCTTTATCTATTCCGCCTTGTGGAAATTGCCAGCTATTTGCTATATCACTCCTGCTTGCTATAAATATTTCACTCTTAAGAGGGTATTTACAAGAGAGTACAATAGCTGCAACATTTGGTCTGTATATCTTTTTTCTTTTATCCATGCCTGACTTACTTTAATTTTTGTGTATAATTTTATCAAAATTACTATTAAGGTTTTATTTGTTACTTTATATTCATATACCATTTTGTGACAGTAAATGTCATTATTGCTCTTTTAATTCTTATGTTGATAAATTTGATTTTAGAGATTCTTATGCTAAAGCTATAATAAAGCAGTTAAAATATGAGTTACGAAGATATTCTGTACATAAACAAAGTATAGAGACAATTTTTATAGGAGGCGGAACGCCGTCTGCTATGCAAGCAAGTTTGTATCAAGAATTATTCGAGAACATAAAACCATATATAGCAAAGAATGCTGAGATAACAACAGAAGCCAATCCAAACAGTGCAAATAAATCTTGGCTTGAACAAATGAAAGAGCTTGGTGTCAACAGAGTAAGTTTTGGTGTTCAAAGTTTTGATAAAGATAAATTAAAATATTTGGGAAGAAATCACTCTGAAGAGGATGCCAAAAATGCTATCAAAAATGCATATAAAGCAGGTATAAAAAATATATCTTTAGACTTGATACACGGATGTATACTTGATAATAAAAAACTTTTACAAAATGATTTGGATATTGCATTTTCTCTCCCTATAAATCATATAAGCTCATACTCCTTAAGTATTGAAAAAAATACTAAATTTTATATAAAAAAAGAAAAGAATAATGGTAATATTGAAGAGGAACAATGGTTTTATGATCAAATTATAAAAAAGGGATTTTCTCAGTATGAAATTTCTAATTTTGGCAAATATCGCTCAATTCATAATCTGGGATATTGGCATTATAAAGATTATATTGGTATTGGAGCGGGTGCAGTTGGGTTTTTGCAAAACAAAAGATTTTACCCTCATAAAAATATAGAAAAATATATAAAAAATCCTACATTTTTTGATATTGAAAATTTAAGTGAAAAAGATATAAAAACTGAAAAAGTTTTTTTAGGTATGAGGTCAATTGTGGGTGTAGATATTGATATTTTTGATAAAAATGAATTAGAAAAAGTAAAAATACTAGAAAAAGAGGGAAAAATAAGACATATTAATAACATTATATTTAATAATAATTATCTACTTAGCGATGAAATCTCACTTTTTATATTAAGTTAACTATAATTCAGCTAAAATTATTGAAAATTTATAATTAGGTAAATATATGTTTGGAATGGGCTTTTCTGAAATTTTAATAATTTTGGTAATTGGTGTTTTATTTTTGGGACCGGACAAGCTTCCGGAGGCTATGGTTAAGATTGCTAAGTTTTTTAATGCTTTTAAAAAAACTATCAATGAGGCAAAAGATGCTATTGATCAAGAATTAAAAATAGAAGATCTTAAAAAAGAAGCTTTAGAGTACAAAAGAAGATTGCATGAAACTACAGAAGATATAAAAAGTACCATGAATATTGATGAACTTAAAGAGATTCAAAAAGGCACTACCAATATAAGCCAAAGCATTAAAGACAATATTGAACAAGCTGTCAGTAGCGCAAAAGATCTTGAAACTAAGCCAAAGCCAAAAAAAGATAAGACAAAACAGGTAAAAAAGGTTGATGAGCATAAAGAAGAGGTAGAAAAGGAAGAAAAAAATGTTTGAAGAATTAAAACCTCATATTGCTGATTTAAGAAAAAGGCTAACCATATCTTTTTTGACCATAATTGTATTATTTTTTGTATGTTTTGCATATTGGGAACCGATAATGGCATGGATGATTGAGCCTTTAAAAGCTGTATTGCCTTCAACTAGTAGTATAATCTTTACAAAAGTGCAAGAGCCGCTTTTTACTGCACTTAAAGTTTCTTTTTTCACTGCATTTGTTTTTTCTTTACCTATTATATTTTGGCAGTTTTGGCTTTTTGTGGCACCTGGTTTGTACGAAAATGAAAAAAAATTGATATTGCCTTTTGTTCTTTTTGCTACAGTTATGTTTGTCATGGGTGCAGCATTTTGTTATTATGTCGTTATACCTTTTGGCTTTAAATTTCTTGTTAATTTTGGAGGTCAGCTCTTTACCGCTCTTCCTGGAATAGGAGAATATATAAGCTTTTTTACTAAGTTACTTATAGGTTTTGGCATCGCATTTGAATTACCGGTAATTACATTTTTCCTGGCAAAACTGGGATTGGTAAGTGATAAAACACTAACAGGTTTTTTTAGATATGCTATTGTAATTATTTTTATAGTATCTGCACTCTTAACTCCTCCTGATGTTTTAACACAACTTCTTATGGCTGGCCCACTCCTTTTATTGTATGGTTTTTCTATTTTGATAGCAAAATGGGTGAATCCAGAGAGTAAAGAAGAAGATGATGAAGAAGATGAAGAAGATGAAGATGAAGATGAAGATAGAAAAAAAGCAGATGAAGAATTTGATAATGATGAAGATATGGATGATTTTCATAAGATAGATAAAACTCAATAAAATCTATGTCTTTAAATCCACTTAGAATAGATAGCTATGATTATATTTTGCCAAAGGAGTTGATAGCCTCAACTCCTGCAGAACCTAAAGATTCTTGCAAGCTTTTGATATATGATAGAAAAAAAGATACAATTATTCATGAAACTTTTTTTAATATTTTAAAATATATTCCTAAAGACACAGTAATTTTACTCAATAATACAAAAGTTATAAAAGCCAGAATTTTTGGAAAAAAAGAGAGTGGAGGCAAGATAGAACTGTTATTAAATTCTCCTATGCAAAACAATATATTTCTTGTTTATATAAAAGGAAAAGTTTCTTTAAATACGACACTGTTTTTTGATGATAGACTAAGCGCTAAAGTTATGAAATTAAATGATGATGGCACAAGAACGGTTAAATTTATTAAAGATGGAAAAGTCTTAGATTTTGTCTCATTGAACAATATACTAAATGATATAGGACATGTTCCTTTGCCTCCATACATCAAAAGAAATGATACAAAAGAGGATGAGAAAAATTATCAGTCTTTATTTGCTAAAAATATGGGAGCAGTTGCCGCACCTACTGCTTCGTTGCATTTTACAGAAAACCTTTTTAATAAACTCAAATCCAGTTATGATACAAAATATTTAACTCTTCATGTCGGAGCCGGAACATTTAAGCCTGTAAATGTTTCAAATATATTGGAACACAAGATGCATTCAGAACTTTATGAAATACCAAGTGACACTCTTTGTGTTATTGACAGTGATAAAAAAATATTGTCTATCGGTACTACTGTGGCTAGAACTATTGAATATTATATGAAAAAAAGAAAAAGTATAGGTGCTGCTGATATATTTATACACCCTTTAAGTCCACCAACAAGGGTAGATTATCTTCTTACAAATTTTCATTTGCCAAAATCAACACTCTTGATGCTAGTTAGCTCTTTTATAGGAATTGAAAAAACTATGGAGATATACAATATTGCTATAAAGAGTGGATATAGATTTTTTTCTTATGGTGATGCGATGCTGATAGTGTAAATAGAGACTAAACAAGTATGTTAAGAATTGAGCCTACTGTTTCTTCTTGAATTTTTATAGCTTTAATATTTGCATCAAAACCAACTTTTATAGGTATCTGATTTGTTAAATCTTTAGTAAGATTTGTGCCAGAGTTGCTTTTGGTGGCTGATGCGGTAACGCTGTTTGATGTATCATCTTTTAAGACGGTATTTATAGCTTTATAATCTTTAGTATTAACATTTGCTATATTAGTCGCATTATTTGCCATCCAATTATTATGTGCATTTAAAGAGCTGACATTTATTTGCATAACAAATCCTTTTTTAAATAAATTCTTTATATACTACTACTTTAAAAGTTAAAAAATAATAAAAAAATGATATTATATGGTGGTTAGGTACTTAAGACTTGTGCAAGTGTGAGAAAAGCTATAAAGTTTTTTAAAGATAATAACTGACCTTACGCACTAAACACATATCTAGGCAAAAAGAGAAAGTGTCATATGTAAGACAGATTTTTGAAAGCCTTGTGAGGATAGGGAATTGCCAAGAAAAGTATTTATCTCTTTATATACACTAAACAATTTTTTGATATAATCAGTAAATTTTTTTTTAGGATATATAATGATACTTATTGCAGGACCATGCGTTATAGAAAACAAAGACAATCTTTTTAAAATAGCAGAAGGATTGAAAAAATACCATGAAGATGACAGGATAGATTTTTATTTCAAAGCTTCATTTGATAAAGCAAATAGAACCAGTTTGGAGAGTTTTAGGGGTCCGGGGCTTCAGGAGGGACTTTCTATGTTGAAAGATATTCAAGATAAGTTCGGATATAAACTTTTGACTGATATTCATGAGAGTTGGCAGGTTGAGGAAGCTGCCAAAGTTGTAGATATACTTCAAATCCCCGCATTTTTATGTCGTCAAACTGATTTGTTGGTAAGTGCAGCCAAAACAGATAGAGTGGTCAATATCAAAAAAGGTCAATTTATGAATCCTGAAGACATGGCTTATTCGGTAGGAAAAGTTTTAAAAACAAGAGGTTTTGATGAGGTGGATTACAAAACTTCAAAAGAGGCAAATGTTTGGCTGACTGAGAGAGGGAGCAGTTTTGGATATGGGAATTTGGTAGTTGATATGAGAAGTTTGGAGATAATGAGAAAATTTGCTCCTGTAGTTTTTGATGCTACCCACTCAGTACAGATGCCAGGAGGTGCCGGAGGAAAAAGTAGTGGCAGAAGAGAGTTTGTGGCACCTTTAAGTAGAGCAGCAGCTGCGGTAGGGGTTGACGGATTTTTCTTTGAGACACATTTTGATCCTTCTGTTGCACTTAGTGATGGGGCAAATATGCTAAAACTTGAAGAGCTTGGACAATGCATTAAAGATATATTTGCCATCAAAGAAGCACTAAAATTAGTCAATAGCGAATAGGATTTAGATAATGATAAGGAATATTTTACTATATGGTGAAGATATACAAAAAAAAAGAGAGGAGATAAAAGAGTACTTTTTACAGGTTTATGAAACTTATGAGAAGCTTTTTGAGATTTTAAAAAGTGATGAAGTTTTTTATAAAAAAGCAAATCCTCTAAGGCATCCTTTGATATTTTACTTTGGTCATACAGCTACATTTTATATCAATAAACTAATTCTGGCAAAAATTATCAAAAAAAGGATCAATCCGACTTTTGAATCTATATTTGCCATAGGTGTGGATGAGATGAGTTGGGATGATCTTAATGATCAAAACTATGAGTGGCCGAGCGTAAAAGAAGTAAGACTATACAGAAATGAAGTTAAAAAAAATGTATTACATCTTATAGAAACTTTGCCTTTGAAACTGCCTATTGATTGGAAGTCTCCTTTTTGGGTGATTTTGATGGGAATTGAACATGAAAATATACATATAGAGACTTCTTCAGTACTTATGAGAGAGCTACAGATAGAGTATGTAAAACCACATAAAGATTTTCCAATCTGCAAAACAAGTGCTAATGCCCCTAAAAATGAGCTTCTTGCATTGCCTGGCGTAAAGGTTATCATGGGTAAAAGTTTTGATAGTGATGATTACTACGGCTGGGATAATGAGTACGGCTCCAAAGAAGAGTTTGTAGATGATTTCAAAGCTTCAAAATACCTTGTAAGTAATGAAGAGTTTTTAGAATTTGTCGAAAATGGTGGATATGAAAAAGAGGAGTTTTGGAGTGATGAGGGAAAAAGGTGGCTCTCTTTTAAAAAGGCAAAACATCCTACTTTTTGGGTGAAAGCAGGCGATACTTACAGATACAGAACGATAGCAGATATCATAGACATGCCATGGAACTGGCCTGTTGATGTAAGCTATCTTGAGGCTGAGGCCTTTTGTAACTATCTGTCAAAAAAGCTAAATAAACCAATAAGACTCCCAAGTGAAGCTGAGTACTATAGGCTTTATGAATATGTAAAAGTTCCGGATATTTCAAAATGGAAAGAAAAAGCCCCGGCAAATATCAATCTTGAACACTTTGCCTCGTCAGCTCCAGTTGATAAATTTAAATTTGGTGAATTTTATGATGTTATCGGCAATGTCTGGCAGTGGAGTTGTACCCCGATAGACGGATATGAAGGGTTTAAAGTCCATCCTTTGTATGATGACTTCTCTGCTCCGACATTTGACGGAAAACATAATCTTATCAAAGGAGGCTCTTTTATAAGTTGCGGAAATGAAGTCTTAAAAAGCGCAAGATATGCTTTTAGAAGACACTTTTTTCAACATGCAGGTTTTAGATATGTAGAATCGAAAAAAGTCATAAAAACTGATGTTGAAAAGTATGAAGATGATATGGAACTTACAAAATATATAGAGCAATGTTATTCTAAAGAGTATCTTGGAATTAAAAATTATCATAAAGAGTTTAGTGACTATGTACTTAAATTTGTAAAAGATAAGAAAAAAGAGAGGGCTTTTGAGTTTGGTACACTTGCCGGCAGGGTTGGCTTTGAATTGGCAAAAGAGTATAAAAAGGTTCACTCTCTTGACTTTACCGCAAGGCTTATTCAATTTGCAGTTAATTTGAAAAAGAGTGGAAAGCTTAAGTATATACTAAAAGATGAGGGCGATATTGTACTTTTTAAAGAGATATATCTAAGTGATTTTGACTTTGCTGAAGTTAAAGAAAGGGTTGAATTTTGGCAGGGCGATATGGCAAATCTAAAACCAAATTTCAAAGGATATGATTTGGTAGTAGTAAATGATGCCATTACAAGAAGTTACAATCCTAAAAAATTCCTGATAGAAATTGATAAAAGAATGAATGATGAAGCTTTGCTTGTCATATCTTCAAGTTATGACTGGGATGAGAAAATCACTTCAAAGGATAAGTGGATAGGCAGTATCAAAAAAAATGGTGAAAACTTTCATACAAAAGAAGCTTTAAAAGAGCTTCTTGAGAGTAGATTTGAACTGCTTGATGAGGGCAAAATGATACCTTGTGTAACAAGAGAGAATAGTAAAAACTTTTCATATAAAAATATTGAGGTACTGATATGGCAAAAAAGATAAATTTTGATAAAAAAGTAAACAGGATCGGCAGTGACAGTATAAAATTTGCCAATTTGGATAAAAGATACGGAAGCCATGATGTTATACCTATGTGGGTTGCCGATATGGACTTTCTTTCAGCCAAAGGTATAAGAAAAGCTCTCAAAAAAAGAGTAAAACAAGGAGTCTTTGGATATCCGTATAATGATAAAAAGATATATGATTCCATATATTCATGGCAAGAAAGAAGATATGGATGGAAGATAAAAAAAGGCTCTATCTCTTTGGCAAGTGGAGTTGTAAGCTCTATAGCTTTTTTGATCCAAGCTTTTAGTGAAGTTGGTGATAATATCATCATTCAGCCCCCTGTGTATCAACCTTTTGCAAGAACTATCAAGGAAAATGAGAGAAAAGTTAGCAGAAATTCCCTTGTTTTAAAAAATGGAAGGTATGAGATAGATTTTAAAGATTTTCAAAAAAGAGCAAAAGATGCAAAAATCTTTATACTATGTAATCCTCACAATCCTACCGGTAAAGTTTTTTCAAAAAAAGAGCTTTTGAAGTTGGCTGAGATTTGTTTGAAAAATAATGTGCTTATCATAAGCGATGAAATCCATAGTGATTTTTTATATAACGATAAAAAACATATC